>JANTFF010000076.1 GCA_024763575.1 Sulfurovum sp. | reverse complement strand
TTCTGTAGTGCTATCTTCTTGTTTGATTGGCATAGCCTCATGTCGTAATACCAAACGACGAGGTGTATAAAGAAATTCAAACTCATTAGTTAATCTATACTCTTTTAATATATTTTCCCAAGATTTTTCAATATTTTTTAGGATTTTTAGTAGTGGTATAGCTGGAAGCTCCTCTACACCTATCTCAATTAGAAGTGGTTTTGTCATATTTGCTTGTCCTATCTATCAATAATTATGGGATTTTACCAAAATATTGATAAATAGGTGGTTACTATAACTTTTGGCTAACTTTATATCCTAAAATATGATGAGCAAAATCAGGAACTAATAATAAATCTAAATCATTAGAGTAGAATATATCAGCTGTATTGAACCCATCACCTAAAATCTGTTTGGTTTTACCCTGTTTATCAACAAAATAGATACCACCACTCCAAGTTGAGACTATATATCCTTTATCTTCATATTTTGTAATCCCATCTATTGATATACCTACACTATCTGAAATAGTAGTTACTTTTTTTGTTTTTAGGTTTAGAGATTTTAGTTTTCCCACCTCTCCTTGCATTATCAGATTATCTTGGTCTATATATAGACCATTCTGTTCAGGGTTAGATACCTTCTCTTTGTCATATAGTAGGGTAAATTTACCATCTTTAGATAGTTTGAAAATCTGCTTAGTTCCTGAATCAGATACAAAACATTCCTCTTTTACCTCATCACATGCTATATCATTTAGCATTTTTATCCCTTTTGGGGTGGGAAACTTATTTACTATTTTTCCTGTAGTTGTATCAATTTGCACTACTTGGTTTAAATCTGATACAAATAGACTGTTTTTATATACAGCTAATCCTTTTGGTGATTGTAGTCCTGTTGCCCATTTTAGTTTGATTACTTTTCCATTTTTATCCAATTTGGATATAAATCCATTATTATTTATCCATGGATTTGAACTTTTTATACTATTTACATTTGAGGCATATATAACATTTTGGTTTTTATCATATACTACTGATTCTGGTATAGATAGATTTGCTCCACTACTTTTGTATTGCTCTTTTATGCTGGAACTATCTATACATCCTGTTAATAACAATAGTAATGTTAATGATAATGTTTTTTTCATATTTTTTAATCCTTATAATCTATTAAATCTTTCTGTTTGGCTTTTGCAAAACCTTTTAATCTTAGTCTGCAACTATCACAAACACCACATGCTTTATCTTCATTTTGGTAACAACTCCATGTATATTGTAGTGGAACTCCTAAATCTAATGATTTTTGTACTATCTGCTCTTTTTTCATATGAACCAATGGCATTTTTATCTCCAAATTAGTCTCATCTTTTGTTCCTAAGTTTATAGCTTTTTGCATTGAGGATATATACTCATCTCTACAATCAGGATAACCACTACTATCTTCTTCTACTACACCAATATATATGGCTTTAGCTCCATGTTTCTCAGCTATAGCTGTAGCAATAGAGATAAATATACCATTTCTAAAAGGTACATAAGTTATTGGGACACCATCTTCTATCCCACCTGTGGGAACTTCCAAAGAGCTATCTATCAGAGCTGATGCACCTATCTGTTTAAAGAAATCTAAATCTATCTCATATCTTTTTACTACTTCTAAATAATCAGATATTTTTCTAAATGACTCTAGCTCTTTGATTTGGGTTATCTGCCCATAATTAAAATGCAAGGCTATTATATCAAAACCCTCTTGCTGGGCTATTTTAGCACTCAATGCACTATCCATACCACCAGAGATAATGCAAACTGCTTTTTTACTCATATCAAACCTTTTTTAAAGACATTTTACCAATATTTGGATAAACTTCTTGTATGTTAAATATTGAAAACCTAACTAATACAGAGATAAATATAAATCGTTTAGAAGATATTGCAGAGAAACTAACTCATAGAGAGATTGATTTGACTATTTGTGATAATACTCTAATAAAAAAGTATAATCACCAATACAGAAATATTGACAAAGCTACAGATGTACTTAGTTTTCCTCTTGAGGGTAATTTTGACAATATGCCATTAGGTTCTATAGTAATATCTGCTGATTTTGTTAAAGAAAAATCAGATGAATTTGCTCATAGTCAAACAGATGAGTTAACTCTACTATTTATTCATGGGCTTTTACATCTATTGGGTTATGACCATGAGATAGATAGTGGGCAGATGAGAACAAAAGAGAAGGAGATTATCAATATGTTCAATCTCCCCAAAAGTCTAATTGTAAGAGTGGAGGAGGGTTAATGGATTTTGTTATATTTATTTTGGCAATTGCATCACTAATATGGGGAGCTGATTTTATCATTAATCAGAGTGAAAAAATTGCAATCAGACTTCATATTCCTGAATTTATTATAGGAGCTACACTTGTGGCATTAGGTACTTCACTTCCTGAGATGGCTGCTTCTATTGCGGCTACAATAAATGGCAAAACAGATATGGCTATATCTAATGTCATAGGTAGTAATATACTCAATATATCATTAGTACTTGCTATTATATTTTTAATTATAACTAATATTAAGTCCGATAGAGATTTCTTTGCAAAAGATAGCTCTTGGGCATTATTTCCTGTAATGCTATTTATATTAATGGGAATTGATGGTAAAATTGATAAATTTGATGGTATTTTACTACTTATACTTATGGTCGCATATATACTATTTTTGATCAAACAGGCTCATGGAATAGGAATAGAACAGATTGAAGATATAAAAGAAGATAATGGTTTTGGTTGGATTAAGACTATAACTCTACTATTGGTTGGATTTATTTTGGTTATAGCAGGAGCTCATTTTACAGTAGAGAGTGCATCAGCAATTGCCAAAACTTTTGGAGTTAGTGAGTGGATTATAGGTATAGTACTAATTAGTGTTGGTACATCTATGCCAGAACTTGTTGTATCTGTTTTGGCTGCACTCAAAGGCAAAACTGATATGGCAATAGGAAATATAATCGGTTCAAACCTTGCCAATATTACTATGGTAATTGGTTTTTCTGCACTTATTAGAGATTTACCTATAGATTTAACCAATCCGTTAGTAGTATTTAATGTATCTACTATGGTAGTAGCTACTATTATGCTTATATACATTACTGCAAACAGACTATATAGCAAACCAGCAGGAATTAGTCTGCTAATTCTTTTGGCTATTTTTCTAAAAGAGACTATGGATAATATGTTTATTTAGTCTTTTTATTCTATTTCTTAGGTGTAATCTTGATTTCATCTTTGAAATAACCTTTTTTAAACATCCATTTATAAATTTCAGCAGCAATTGGTCCAGAGGTACTACCTCCATGACCACCATGTTCTACCAATACAGTTACAACAAATTTTGGATGATTAAAAGGAGCATAAGAGGTAAACAGAGCATGAGAACGACTATAATATTCCATTTGAGACTCTTTCATCCGTCTCTTTTCACTTTGAGGTATAGATACAACTTGAGATGTACCTGTTTTACCTGCAACAAGTATAGGTAAATGAGACATGGTTCTATGTGCTGTTCCTCTTGGAGCATTACAGACATCATACATACCTTTTCTAATAGTATCTAAAAAATAATCATTTACTTCTATGTTTTTATATTTCGGTTCAACTATTTTACCTGCAACCTTATGTGCAAGATGTGGAGTTGGTAGTTTTTTTGTTGCCAAAAATGCAGTATATCTTGCTAACTGTATAGGAGAGACTAGGTCATACCCTTGACCAATAGAAGCAATAATAGTCTCTCCTAAATACCAAGGCTGTTTATATCTTCTCATCTTCCACTCTTTATTTGGAATAATACCAGCCCTCTCTCTTGGCAAATCTATACCTGTTTTGACACCTAATCCAAACTCATTTAGATATTTAGACATATCATTTATACCAACTTTAAGACT
The DNA here is from genome assembly GCA_024763575.1 of Sulfurovum sp. Taxonomy (GTDB): domain Bacteria; phylum Campylobacterota; class Campylobacteria; order Campylobacterales; family Sulfurovaceae; genus UBA1140. The sequence continues at coordinate 1,187 of JANTFF010000076.1, read as the reverse complement.
TTTATTATAGAAATAGACATCACAACTCTCTCTAATTGCTTTTCGTAAAGGTACTGTTCCATGCCCCCATCTTGACCAACATCTAAATTTATGACTATTTTTTCCTATTTTTATATATCCTCTACAGTGTTCTGCTCTATCTAATGAGGCTTTGCCAGATTTAGAAAAAGCTAGTGCCATTCCCATTTTTATAGTAGAACCTGGAGGATATAGACCTGATACAATTTTATTAGTAAAGGGATGGTTAAAATCATCAATCAATGCTTTCCAATCAGCAGAAGAGATACCTCCCACAAAGAGATTTGGGTCATAAGATGGATAACTTACAGCTGCTAAGACATCACCATTGACATTCATAACTACTGCTACACCCGATTGGTCTTTAAATAGCTCATTTATCTTTTTCTGTAATCTTAAATCTATATTTAATATTAAGTTTTGGTCTTCAAGAGGCTCTTTTTTTTCAAGTTGAGCAACCTCTTTATTTGTTGCACTAACTTTTACTATCCTATATCCTAACTGACCTTGCAGTACAGAGTTATATTGTTTCTCTAAACCTGTCCTACCTACAACTCCTACTTTTTCTACTACATCATCTTTTGAATTATCTCTTTTGTTAGAACGACCAACATAACCCACAATATGTGTAGCCATATCTCCCACTGGGTAATATCTCTTTGTTTCTGATTCTATTTTTATTAGTTTATTAATTGTTAGTTTTGGATATGCACCAATCATATCTTCATAAGAGATAAAATCAATAATCCTAATAAATCTATGATTATAATATGAGTTTTTTTTCTTGTATCTTTTTAAAAGCTTTGTAATATTATATTCTGGGAACTCTTTTACTATACTATTAAGAGTATCAACTAAATCTTTACTTCCATTTTTAAGATGAGGTGCTATTTTGATAGAAAAACCTATTTTGTTTACAGCTAATAACTTATTATTTCTATCTAAAATTTCACCACGAACAGGTTTAATATAATATTTTCTCTCTATATTATTTTTTGCTAATCCTTCATAATAAAGGTTACTTTTGATACTAATTTGATAAATCCTAGATATTAACATAATCCAAAATAGCACAAAAAGTGTAATTATAAATCCATATCTCATAAGAAAAATCCAATAATAAAGTCAGACAAAATATAATAGCTCAATATAGGGTCAGCTATAATCGT
>JANTFF010000075.1 GCA_024763575.1 Sulfurovum sp. | reverse complement strand
ACTTACATTGGCATCTATCTCATCAAGTATTAGTACACCACCATCTTTTTCACCTGACAAAGCTACAACCATCATAGCTAAACGAACACGATTAAACTCTCCTCCACTTAGTGTTGAAGCAGTTGAGCCATCTAAATTTATCTCTACCCTATCTTGACCTAACTCATTTAAAATTATGGGATTAAATAGAAACTTTATAGGAGGTAGCTTTAGCTCAAAAAGATACTTTTCTAACTCTTTTTCTATAACTATAGCCTCTTTTTTCCTATATTGAGTTATCTTTCCTGCCAAAATTCTTAGTTCTGTTGACTCCATTTCCAAAAATGACTCCAACATAGTTTTGTCTTGTTCTATATTTTGGTAACCAGTCAACTCGATTTTTTTATTTTGGGCATACTCTAATGCTTTTTTGATACTACCATATCTAGTTTTGAGTGATGATATCTGTTCTAGTCTATTTAAAACTTGTTCTATATCAACTTCTGATAACTCTTCTGTCAATAACTCTATATCTTCAAAATCTGCACGAAGTTGGTTCATAATATCTACAAAAAAGCCACTCTCCTTATCTAATAGTCTATAAACCTCAATTACTGACTCTTCTACATCAAAAATATCATTGGCACTAGTTAAAGCCTCATTTATCTTATCTATTCTGGATAGTTGATTTTTGATTTTTAGTAACTCTTCATCTTCACCTATTTGAGGATTGATACTCTCTATTTTTTCTATCTCAAAAGTTGCAAACTCGATTAGTTCAGCTAGTTTTACCTCATCCTCTTTTATTTTGTTGAGTTGGGATAGTTTTATTTTATAATTTATATATCGTTTCCTATACTCTTTTAAAAGTTTTTTGAAACTTCTATTTTTTGTCAATAGTGAATTATCTATAATTTTTACTAGCTCATCACTTGCAAAACCACTTTTATCACGAACTGATAGATATTTTACAAAAGGTTGAAAGAGTTTATTTAGAGATTTTTTAGAGATATTTTGACCATCTAAATAGTATCTAACTTTATCTCTTTTAATAGATTTTAAGACTATCTCATTTTCTAGTGAGTATGCTTCACTATGTAAATTGATAGGTCTATCAATAGAGAGTTCACATAGTAGGGCTTCTGCTGTAGTGTAACCAAAAGAGGATAGAACAGAATTCATTAAAACAGATTTACCTGCTCCACTAGGACCTGAAAAAACTACTAAACCTCTATCTAACTCTAACTCTACCTTATCAAATAAGATTAATCCTTTGAGGTATAGTCTTGTAATCATTACTCATCGCCCCATGATAACTTTTCTCGGAGGACTTTGAAATAACTATGCTCTTTTTTGTGCAAAAGTTTTGCACTCATCTCTGCACCTTTTATCACTAGTTTTTCTGTAGCTTTTAGACTATAATTATCCTGTCCATCAACCATTATAACCAATTCATCAGGTGAAGTCATCTCAATAGTAAAATCACTAGGAACTACCAATGGTCTCTGTGTGAGAGAGTGAGGAGCAACGGGTGTCATAATAAAAACTTTGGAGAGTGGATACATAATAGGACCTCCTAACGATAGATTATACGCAGTAGAACCTGTAGGAGTAGATATAATTAATCCATCACCTCTATAGGTATTAAACCAATCACCATCAATAGAGGCATCAAGTTTAACCATATGAGAGATAGTAGGTCGTGTAATAACCACATCGTTAAAAGCATAAAACTCCTCTTTGTCATTTTCTCTTTCTATATACCCCTCAATCATCATACGGTTATCAATTCTATAATCACCAACAAGTAGTTTATCTACCATATCGTCCACACAATTTATAGGTGTATCTGCTAAAAATCCTAAATTTCCTGCATTAATTCCTAGTACTGGTTTATCATATCCATAACTTTTTCTAACTAATGAAAGTAGTGTCCCGTCTCCACCAAGAGAGACCAATATGTCAACCTCTTGGCACATTTTATGAAAATTTATGCCGTTTAATCCTACCATATTTGCTGATAGATGCCCCAATAGAACTTCTATACCTTTATTTTCAAATTTTGATTTTATATCATTATATATTGGAAGAATATTTGGAGAGTCTGGTCTCAATACAAATCCAACTTTTTTTATATGATTTAATTTCTCTGACATAATACAACTCCTATATAAACTAATGAAAGAGTATCATAAAATAGCTTGATTTGATAAATTTGCTTTTATATATTAATGTATGTATTTAAATAAAATTTAAGTATAAACTATCATTATATTAGGTATAATTCTTTCAAAATTTACAATAAGGATTTTGAAATGTCAAAAAAATTAATACTTCTTATAGGTGCACCAGGTTCAGGAAAAACAACTGATGGAAAAATAGTAGCAAATGAATGTTTATCTAATATCACAAGTTACTCTTTGGGTAAGATTTTGAAACAAGATATGCAAAAAGGTGGTAAAGTAGGTAAAATTATCAATGATTATGTATCAAAAGGTGAATTAGTACCAACCTCTCTAACTATAGATGAGTTGTGTAAAACTATATTAGATGCACCTACAGATATTGTACTTGTTGATGGTTTTCCAAGAGAGATAGAGCATGTAAAAACTTTTGGAGATGTAATTAATAATCTAAACAGAGTTGAAATTCTATCTGTAATTGAAGTAAGAGTAAGTGAAGAGACTGCAAGAGAGAGATACTTCACAAATCATAATGAGAGTGAAGAGGTATTTAATCATAGTATGAAACTATATCTTGATACTATAGCTGAAATTGAAAATTATTATAAAGAACAAAATATATTAAAAGTTATAGATGGAGAGAAAGATTTAGATAGTGTTGTGGATGATATTAAAAAATATCTTAAATCACTAATTCCAAATCCAGTAGAAGCATAAATATTTAATATAAATTAACCAATGTTACGAGAAGATATAGTAGAAAGCCTTTTAGGCAAAACTACTCAAAAAAAGAAAAGTAGAATTCCAGCAAAGCTGGATTTCTTACAAAGTGCTACAGGGCTAATTTTAGCTATTTTTATTATACTCCACCTACTTTTTGAATCATCTATTCTCTTGGGAAAAGATAGTATGTATGCTCTAACCAAAATGTTTGAGTTGGATTTTTTTATTAAGGGTGGCTCTTCGATATTTATATCTATTTTAGCTTTTATTATATTTGCTATCTTTATATTTCATGCCTTTTTAGCTATGAGGAAATTTCCAAACTCATATAGAGAGTATCTACGACTTAAAACTCATGCAAAACTTATGAAACATAAGGATACCAATTTATGGATTATTCAAATTACAACTGGATTTATGTTATTTTTTTTAGGTTCAATTCATCTATATATAGTATTGACCGAGCCTCAAAATATAGGACCTTTTGCATCAAGTGATAGAATTTATAGTGATACATTTTATCCACTCTATTTTATGCTTTTAATCTCTGTGGTGCTTCATGCTGGAGTTGGGGTTTATAGGCTGATTATGAAATGGGGTTGGTTTGATGGAAAAAATCCTAAAGAAAATAGAGTCAAAACTAGAAAAATTGTTAAAGCTATTACTATCTTTTATTTAGTTCTTGGGCTTTTTTCACTTATGGCATATATAAAGATAGGATATGACCATCAGAAACATTATGGAGAGAGATATACTCCAAATATGGAGATAAAAAATGAAAATTAAATATACAGAGGCACTAATTATTGGTGGTGGTTTAGCAGGTCTTCGTTCTGCCATTGCTACAACTGCTAAAGGATTAGATACGATTGTATTAAGTCTAGTTCCTGTCAAACGCTCACACTCTTCAGCTGCCCAAGGTGGTATGCAAGCTAGTTTAGCCAATAGTGTAATGGGAGAGGGTGATAATGAAGATGTTCATTTTGCTGATACTGTAAAGGGTAGCGATTGGGGTTGTGACCAAGAGGTAGCTAGAATGTTTGTAAATACTGCACCAAAAGCTATTAGAGAACTAGCATCATGGGGTGTTCCTTGGACTCGTATCCAAAGAGGTGATAGAGAGGTAGTAATCAATACAAAAAGAGAAACTATCACCGAAAAAGATGAAGCTCATGGATTGATTAATGCTAGAGATTTTGGTGGAACTAAAAAGTGGAGAACTTGTTATACCTCTGATGCTACAGGACACACTATGCTATATGCTGTAACCAATGAAGCTATGAGATTAGGGGTTGTAATAGAGGATAAAAAAGAGGCTATATCTTTAATTACTCATAATAATCAATGTTTTGGAGCAGTAGTAAGAGATTTAAAAACTGGTGAACTTACTGCTTATGTAGCCAAAGGAACTATGATTGCAACTGGTGGGTATGGAAGAATATACAAACAATCAACCAATGCCACTATATGTAAAGGTACAGGTCACGCTATAGCACTAGAAGCAGGTGCATATCTTGGAAATATGGAAGCTATTCAATTTCACCCAACACCTATTGTTCCATCGGGGATTTTGCTAACAGAGGGTTGTCGAGGTGATGGTGGAGTTTTGAGAGACAAAGATGGATATAGATTTATGCCAGATTATGAACCAGAGAAAAAAGATTTGGCAAGTAGAGATGTAGTTAGTAGAAGAATGCTAGAACATATCAAAAAAGGTAAAGGTGTTAAATCTCCTTATGGAGACCACTTGTGGCTTGATATTTCTATTTTAGGTCGTGAACATATAGAGAAAAATCTAAGAGATGTGCAAGATATTAGCAAAACTTTTAATGGTATTGACCCAGCAGATGAGGGTGAAAAAGGTTGGATGCCAGTTCTTCCTATGCAACACTACTCTATGGGTGGAATTAGAGTTACTCCAAAAGGTGAGAGTGTAAATATCAAAGGGCTTTTCTCTTGTGGTGAGTCTGCTTGTTGGGATTTACATGGATTTAATAGACTTGGTGGAAACTCTGTGAGTGAAACAGTAGTATCTGGAATGATTATAGGTAACTATTTTGCAGATTTTTGTAAAGGTATGGATATTACTCTAAGTACAAAAATAGCTGAAGAGGAGTTAAGTAAGCAAGAGAATTATATACAAGAGCTTCTAAGCCTAGATGGAGATGAAAAAATCTATGATATAAAAGATAGAATGCGAATTATTATGCAAGAGAAAGTGGGTATCTTTAGAAATGGAAAAGATTTAGCT
>JANTFF010000074.1 GCA_024763575.1 Sulfurovum sp. | reverse complement strand
ACTAAAGATGATGCTAAATTAGATATAGATATGGTATCATATTCCAATATAATATCACCACTCACTACAATAGTAAAAGATAATAATAGCTCTATAGAGTATCTAACTAAAAACTATAATATTAGTAGAAGTGATATTTTTGATAAAGTTCCATCTAAAACCTCTATAGATACTATACTCTTTTCCAATATTGCATATATAGCAATAAAAAATAGTTATAAAATGGATTCAGATGAGTTTACTCAGACCGTAACTAATATCAAAGATATATATAATCAAAAATTTGAAGATATAAAAGATTTGCATCAATTATCTATACTATTAGAACAAGAGTTATTAAAAGATAAAAATATCACAACTCCAATTTCAGAAAATGAGATTACATCTATAGAGAATAATATATCAAATCAGACTATAACTCCTATAATAAGTGGTACAGATAAAAATAATACAACTACTCAACAACAATCATATACACCTTTTTCAAAAGAGTATAAATCTAGTGATAGTGTCAATACTATATGGAATTTTATTATCAAAATACCGATAGATAAAGATATTGATAACTTTGATATAGGTACAACACTTGTAAGAAATATTGATGGAACGAAAGGATTTATTTTGATTAAAGGAGTCTCTCTAAAGGATGGTCAAATTACAAGTATAGGTTCAGTAAAAGTATTTGGAATAAAAGCTTCTGGTTCAACAGGTAGTATAGCTTATGGTTCAAGTAGTCCTATTACTCAAAATTCAGTTTCTATTATTCAAGGAGACTCAATTTTGGTTAATCTAGGAGAGATTATGCAAAAGCAAACTATTGTATCTGAAGAGAGTTTCAAAAGAGTCTCTAACTATAGTGTAAATCTATATATATCCAAAGTAGATGTTTTGGCTCCAGATGTGGGTAGTATCTCTTTCCAAACAGATTATGATGAGTATTACTCATTTCCATCTAATACCAAACGACTTAATGGTACTCTTAATATAAAAGGAAATTAATGAAGAAAAGTTTATTGATATTACTATTAGGTCATCTCTATGCAGGAGATATTACTTATAATAAAAATAAAATCCATGCATTTTTACCAAAAACAAAAGAGGTACAATTTGATTTATATCTTGAAAAGATAAATGATACTATAGATGTATTTAATATTAAAAAAAGTGAATTAGGCTCTAATAGTGATACCTCATTAGGAGATATGGACGGATTTGGTATTGATATAGGATATACTTTTAATGATAAAATATATCTAAATTTTGGATATAATCAAAAAGATTTAAAATATTCTGATACAACACTAACCAATAAAAATATGGATTTGTATCTTCGTTATCAACTATATAGAGATAAAAATTCAGCATTTGCTATAGATGGTGGATATAGTAAAAATAGTGCAGATGATATATATATATATAATCTCTCAACTATAAATAATAGACTTAAAAAAATAGTTGAAGATAATAGAGATATAACAATCAAAGAAAATAGTTCAAATAAATATAGCGTAGTATATACAGCATCTGATGGAAGCAAAAAAACGATTAATTTAGATAATAAACCTTTTGTAGCTATCAAAGATACTAGTGATAGTAGCCTATATACAAGAGCTATATACTCTTATAAAAATAGTAATTGGTTATATGATACATATTTGGGATATTCAGAAATATCTGTTAGTAATACTATAGATAGTTCAATTTTACATGAGAATGATGCTGATTTACAAGATAGACTCAAAAATGTTAATTTAAAAAGAGATAGAACCGATGATATGCTTGTAGCAGGTCTAGGAATTGCTTATCAGACCAAAGATTGGGGTGTAGAAGGTGGGTATCAATACAACAATCTTTTTCGTGTCAAATGTCTAAAAAAAGAGACCAAAAATCATATCTTTAATCTAAACCTAAATTACAATATCTCCCCAAAGATAACTATATATGGTGGTGGAAAGCTAATGCTTAGACAGTTTAATGGAGAGATTAATTATCTATATACACGATATACTGATACTACATTTGACCATAAATATGGTTATGCAGACATTGGCGTTATATATCGTTATTAAAAAGTTATTCACATGTGAATAACTTTTTGTTTAAGTGAATAAACACTAACTTTTCCTATTTTGCAACCTTAATCTCTGTGCATGTGTAATAGCAATAGCCATTGCATCAGTTATATCATAGGGTTTTATATCTTTTTTTATATTTAAAAGCCGTCTTACCATAAAGGATACCTGCTCTTTAGTAGCCTTTCCATGCCCTGTAATAGCCTGTTTTACCTGCAAAGCAGAGTACTCTGTATAGTCTCCTATAGATACAAGTACCTTTAGGCATAAAGCCCCTCTAAACTGTGCTAATTTAATTACTGATTGAGGATTATGAGCAAAGAAGATATTTTCAATTGCAACCTCATTTATTACATGAGATGTGAATATTGTATCTAAAGCTAAACTTAACTCTATTATTCTCTCTTTTAGCTCTACATTTTTGAATTTAATCACACCAGCTTCCACTAACTTGAACTTATTATTAGTAAAGTCCAAAATACAAAAGCCTAAATTTCGGGTTCCAGGGTCAATTCCTAATATTTTCATTCACATTTTTCCTCACATGTGAATAACTTTTATTCACATAGTTTTAATATATGTATTTTACCCAATTTTAACTGATTTCTTAAAAAGTTATTCACATAGTTATTCACATAAAAATGGGTGCTCATAAATCCCTAAGTTATGGGATTTAAAGGCATTAAAAAAAAAGTTATTCACATGTTTAGGGGGGGTGTGAATAACTTTTGTTTAAAATGCTTCTTATGCCCGTATTTTAGGGAAGTTTGGCTATTATTCTAAAAAAGTTATTCACAGGTTTATTCACATGCAAAATGGACGGAAACTTAATTTAGGAACTAAAGTATTAAATAAATTAAAGCAAGAGTTAAGTAATGAAGAGTGGAATAGGTATATTAAGCATCTTAAATATGATAATAAAGCCTCTAGGAGTGATATTGCTCAATTTTATGCACCTAATATATTAATTTCAAAATGGATTAAGACTAAATATTCAAAAAAGATAGAACATCTATTTGAACTTGAAAACAATACAAAACCTAAAATCATTATATCTATAGCTTCAAATAAAACTACAAATAACCAATCAGATAAAAGAGTAAAAACAGAAAGTAAAAGAGAAGCTAAAAGTACTATACTAAACCCATCTTTTACCTTTGAAAGCTTTATTATTGGGAATTCTAATCAATTTGCTTATACCACAGCGAAGAGTGTTGCAGAAAAACCTGGTGAGATATATAATCCACTATTTATATATGGTGGAGTAGGTCTAGGAAAGACTCACCTAAGCCAAGCTATAGGTAATTATCAGATTAACAGAGGCAAAAAAGTAATATATACAACCTTTGAACAGTTTATGAATAAATTTACTTCACATCTTCGTTCTCAAACGATGGATAGGTTCCGAGAACACTTTAGGGAGTGTGATATATTGATTATTGATGATATTCAGTTCCTAAGCAAAAAAGAGCAGACCCAAGAGGAGTTTTTTCACACCTTCAATGAACTGCACCAAGCAAATAAACAGATTATAATCACATCCGATAGACAACCCAATAAAATTACAGGATTAGTCGATAGGCTCAAAAGCCGTTTTGAGTGGGGTTTAATGGCAGATATTCAACCCCCACAACTAGAGACCAAGATAGCTATTATACAGAATAAGTGTGAGATAGATGGTATAAATTTAAATAGAGATATTATAAACTTTTTGGCTTCTAATATGGGGCATAATATTAGAGAAATAGAGGGTGCTATTATCAAGCTAAACGCCTATAGTGGGCTAATGAACCAAGATTTGACACTAGAGTTTGCACAAAATGTTATAAAAGAGCAATTAGAAGAAAAACAGTCTAATATATCAATAGAAGAGATAGTGCAAAGAGTAGCCAAAGAGCAAAATGTAAAAGTATCAGATATAAGGTCAAAGAAGAGAAATAGAGATGTGGTAAAAGCTAGAAGAATGTCAATATACTTAGCTAGAAACTTAACGCCTAACTCAATGCCACAGATTGCTCTCTATTTTAGTATGAAAGACCACACAACAGTAAGCCATACTATGAGAACAATCAAAGGTATCTTAAAAAAAGATGAAGAGTTCAAATTAACACTCGAAGAACTATCAAATAAGATAAATTATAGCAAATCAAAAAGTGATTAAAATAAAGATATAATCCAAAATGTGAATAACTTCAACTTTATTCACATTTTAAGTGACAAAAAAGTGACATTTAGACAAAGTTTTGAATTTAGATGTGAATAAGTGTGAATAACTTGCCTAGTTATTCACATAGTTATTCACATGCCAAATACCTATTTTTCGGTAGCTGGGAGTAGTTATTCACATAATTCACAGGGTACTACTACTACTACTACTTATATATAAAAAATAAAAAAAAAGATTGAGGAGTTAAAAATGAAAATAATCGTGACAAAACAGTTAATCGAATCTGCCCTAATAAATATGCAACCTTTTTTAGAAAAAAAAGATGCAACTCAAATTACATCACATATCTACATAGAAGCAAAAAACAATATTTGTACAATAAAAGCTACTAATTCAGAAATAGGATTACTTGTAAAAACAGAAAATGTAGATATAGATCAAGAAGGAGCAATAACTGCAAATGGTAAAAGATTACTAGATATAGTCAGAATTTTAAAAGATGAAGAGATAGTACTTGAAAGAGAAAAAGATAATCTAAATATCAAACAGAATAAATCAAGATTTAAATTGCCTATATTTAATCCTGATAATTTTCCAAACTTTCCAACTATCCAAAATAAATCTCAAATAACATTAGATTCTATTAATCTAATTAAAGGACTCAAACATATATCACCTGCTATTGATAACAGTAATCCAAAATTTGAGCTAAATGGTGCATTGCTTAATATACAAGAAAATATTACTCAACTAGTAGGAACAGATACTAGAAGACTAGCAGTAGCCTCAATAGAAAATATAAGTCAAAATCAAATTTCAATTATTATTCCTAAAAAAGCAATTATTGAGATTCAAAAACTCTTTATAGACCAGATTGAAATATATTACGATGAAACCAATTTTATAATAGTCAATAACAG
>JANTFF010000073.1 GCA_024763575.1 Sulfurovum sp. | reverse complement strand
AAAAGAGCAGTTTCAAACAGCTAAACAGTATTCTTTTGATATGGTGTGGGTTGATACAAAAGATGTAAATGTAACTGATAAAGAGATAGAGAAGTTCTATAATGAAAATAGTTTCAAATATACAGCTCCTGATGGAAAGTTGCTTAGCTTCAAAGATGCAAAAGATAAAGTAACTAAAGATTTAAAAATCAAAAAATCAAAAAAGAGTGCAAACAAAAAATATATCGCATTTAAAAAAGGTGAAATTAAAAAAGATGAAACCTTGTCTTATGATTTAGGTGACTTTAGACTATCTAAAGAGGTATGGGATGAAGTAACTAGTAAAAATATAGGTGATTTACTTAAACCAAAAGTAGTTGGCAATAGATATGCTATTATCCAAATAGTTAATATAAAAGAGCCTGTTGTAAAATCTTTTGAAGAGGCTAAAGTATTGGTCACACCTCAATATAAATCTAATCTAGCTAAAGAGTTGTTGGCAAAAGAGTCAGAAAACAGATTAAAAAATATTGATAAGGAAAATGCAAAAATCTCTAATTTTATAACACTTAAAAATACTGAAGAACAAAAAATAGGGTTAAATCAACAAGAAACTTCAGATTTTACTACCAAACTCTTTACTTCTGACCAAGAAAAAGGTATTATATCTATAGGAGATAAAGTTGTTGTCTATAAAATAATTGAACAGAAATTAGTTCCACTTGATAAGAATGAGACAGAGGGTTTACACCAAAATGTTGATAAACTTAAAAAACAATCATTCCAATCAAATATTATCAAACAGTTAGACAAAAAGTATCCTACAAAATTTTATAAATGATAAAACCAAGGATTAAATGTGAGTACACCTATCTTAGCAATTGATATCGGTTCTACAAAAATATGTGCAATTATTGGGAATACACAAGATAGTAGAGTTGAGGTTAGTGGTCACGGTATCGCTAAATCTCAAGGTATCAAAAAAGGAACAATTACCAATATAGAACTTGCAGCAAAATCTATTAAAAAAGCAGTTGATAATGCCAAGCGAGTCTCTGGTATAAATATTACAACAGCAACCATATCTATATCTGGTGCATATACAAAAAGTATAAATTCAACTGGTGTTGTAAATATTCCAAGTAATGATATATCTATCAATGAGATAAACCGTGTAATGCAGACAGCACTATATAATGCCAATATTCCTAATGAATTTGAAGTTTTACATGTATTACCGTTTAATTTTAAAATTGATGACCAAGACTATATAGAAGACCCATATGGTATGAATGCTAGTCGTATGGAGGTTGATACTCATATTATTATGACAGCTAAATCAAGTTTGGAAAATTTAAAAAAAGCTGTAAATGCAGCTGGAATTGAGATAGGTAAAGTAGTTCTTAGTGGTTATGCATCTGCAATTGCAGTTATAAACGAAAATGATAAAGAGCGAGGTATTGCTGTTATTGATTTAGGTGGACAAACTAGTAATTTGGTTATTTATGTAGGTAACGCTATTCAATATAATGATTTTCTAGCAGTAGGTTCAAATCATATTACAAATGATTTATCTATTGCACTTCACACTCCATTAGATACAGCCGAAGAGTTAAAAATATATAAAGGAAGTCTATTAAATACAGGTTATAATGAAAATATTGAACTTCCTATTATCGGTGATGAACACAATATGAATGTTGTATCAATGGATATTGTTCACAGTATTATTCATAGTCGTATGGAAGAGGCACTTACTATCTTAATGACCTCTATTGCCAACAGTGGACTAAAAAATCAAATAGGTGCTGGTATTATGCTAACTGGTGGTATGACACATATTGAGGGAACTAGAGAGTTAGCACAAGCTTTAATGCCTAACATTCCTATCCGTATTGGGCAACCAAAATATATAAATAAAACCTCTAATGAGCTATTATCAGCAGAATATTCTGTTGCTATGGGTCTTTTATTATATGAAGCAGGATATAATACAGAATATGAATTAGAGAGACACAAACAGATGTTACACTCAAAAGAGTATAAGCCAAAAGAGTCATTAAGAGATATTGCTATAAATAGTACATCTGAGACAAAAGCAAAAATTTCAGTTTCAAAACCATCTTTTACAGAGAAGAGTGAAAATGAACTTTTTGCTGATTTAAGTAAAGAACCAGTAAAGAATAATAACAATCCTGTACACAGTTTTGTAGAGTGGGCGAAAAAAATATTTTAATTATAGAAATAGGTAATAAAGGAGGATAGAATGAATGAATTTAATATAACAGAATCATCAAGTTCTGGAGCTGTAGTTAATGGAGCAAAAATAAAAGCCATTGGTGTCGGTGGTGGTGGTGGAAATATGATTAACCACATGATTAATGAAGGTGTAGGTGGTATTGATTTGCTTGTAGCAAATACAGATGCACAAGCCCTTGATGCCTCATTAGCACCATATAAAATGCAATTAGGTATGAATGTCACCAAAGGTTTGGGTGCTGGTATGAAACCTGAAGTGGGTAAAGCCGCAGCCGAGGAGAGTTATGATAGTATCAAAACTATGTTAACTGGGGCTGACTTGGTATTTATATCGGCTGGTCTTGGTGGTGGAACAGGAACAGGAGCAGCTCCAGTTATCGCTCAAGCAGCCAAAGAGATAGGTGCTTTGACTGTTTCTATTGTTACTAGTCCATTTGCTTTTGAAGGTAGAAAAAGAAGAAGATTAGCAAAAGAGGGTCTCGAAGAGTTAAAAAAAGAGAGTGACTCAATTATTGTTGTTCCAAATGAGAGACTTCTGTCAATTGTAGAGAAAAATCTTGGAATGAGAGATAGTTTCAAACTGGTTGATAATGTTCTATCTCAAGCTGTAAGTGGTATATCCAATGTAATTTTGTCTCATGGTGCAAATGATATTAACTTAGACTTTGCCGATGTCAAAACAGTTATGAGTCATAGAGGTTTAGCACTTATGGGTGTAGGAGAATCAACTGGTAATAGTGCAGCTTATGATGCAGCCAAAACAGCAATTGAGTCACCACTTTTGGATAATCTATCTATTGATGGAGCTATGGGTATATTGGTTCATTTCCATATTCACCCTGATTATCCATTAGCAGAGATTTCAGAAGCTATGGATATAGTAGAAGAGAATGCTGATGAAGATGCAAATATAATATTTGGTACAACTACAAGTGAAGATATTCCTTTAGATGAAGTTAAATTAACTATTATCGCAACAGGATTTGAAGACCCTTCAGATTTAGAGGTAGAAAAACCAAAAGAGAATGCTAAACCAACCCCTAGTAAACCTGAACTAAAAAAACCTGTACAAAGTACACTACATAGTTTACATAATGCAAAAGTGAGTGGTGGCTATAATCATAGTAGTGATGACTATTTAGATACACCTACATTTTTACGAAAACAGATGGATTAATAATATATGACAAAAGTAAACCTACTATTCTTCAAACTCCTCCTTCTTTTGTCACCTTATCTATTGTTTGCTGATGGACATATATTTGTCTATCATCGTTTTGATGACAATAGGTATCCGACTACAAACATATCTACAAAAACACTTAGAGCAGAATTTAATTACCTCAAAAAGCATAACTACAAAGTTGTACCACTAATTGATATTGTAGAAAAAATCAAAGCCAAAGAGAAAGTACCTGATAATTGGGTAGCTTTTACTATAGATGATGGATTTAAAACCTTTTACACAAATGGACTACCCGTATTTAAACAGTATGGTTATCCATTTACACTATTTATCGCTGTCAAATATACCCAAGAGAAATATAGAGACTATGTATCTTGGAAACAGCTAAAAGAGATTTCAAAATATGGTTCAGTAGAATTTCATAGTTATGGACATGGACACTTTGGTAGAATGAGTGATAAACAACTCAAAGCTGATATGGACAAGGGTCTTAAATTTATGAAAGAACACTTAAACTATGAACCAAAACTTTTTGTATATCCTTATGGTGAATATGATGCTAGAGTAGAAAAAATTGTCAATAGTTATGGTTTCCAAGCAGTTTTCAATCAAAATATGGGTGCAGTTAATGGCGAGTGTTCTGATGCGTATGATATTGACCGTAGTGCAGTTGTAGGAAGTAATTCCAAAGATTTTAAACTTTATCTAAAATTCAAAGAGCTTTGTGGTGTTCATTTCCATAAACCACTCTATTTTCCAAAAGACAAAATAGTAAAAACTGTAGAAGTAACACTTGATGATAAGAGTATAACTATTGCTGATATTTTTATATCTAATCATGGTTGGCACAAAGTCAAAGTCAAAAATGGTAAAATAGTTTATCATGCAAATAAAAAAGTAAGCCGTGACCGTATCAAAATTGGTGTAAAGGTCAAAAGCAAAATTAAGCTAATGGTTCTATCAAAATAGTTATAATACTCTTATTTATCAAGGAGAAACAATGAAAAATAGATTTTATACACTTGCATTAGCACCTCTACTTTTTGTAGCATGTAATACACCAGAGGCTTCAACACCTGCTCCAGTAGCACAAAAGGTAGAAGCTACTACAACTATTATGGAGACACAACCTGTTGTAACAAGTAATACTAATGTTGTAAAATATGTAAGTAAACCAATAGTAATAGAACAAGGAATGTTACATATAGATGGTTTTATGGGAACACTAAAACCAACACTAAACTCTGCACTAAAACAAGATAAAACTCAAGAGATTGCAATGGGTGCATGTACATCTATGGCAATGCAGATGACAAATGATTATAACAATATCTCCCCAAATGCCAAAGTAAAAAGAACTGCTCTAAAATATCGTAACCCAGCAAATAAGCCTGATAGTACAGATAAAAATGTTATGTATAGACTTCAAGCTGTAAATGATGGAAAACCAGTTGCTGTTGATATGGGTGGTACATATAGAGTATATAAACCATTAAAAATGAAACAAAAATGTCTTTTATGTCATGGTGATACCACACAAATATCTCCAAAGGTACAAAAAATGACTCAAGCAAAATATCCTCATGATTTAGCTACTGGATTTAAATTGGGTGAATTTAGAGGTACTGTTGTTTCTGAATTTCAGAAGTGAACTACCTCTAGCTAAAGAGCTAGAGGCTTCCTAACTAGCAAACTCCAACGAGTCTGAACACGAAAGGCTTTTGAGTTTAATCCTAAATTTA
>JANTFF010000072.1 GCA_024763575.1 Sulfurovum sp. | reverse complement strand
TATTTTTATAAAATTGATATGTGACAAATGAGTTTATCTTTATATTTTTATCAAATTTTTTTGTGATAATAGTTCCAAACTTGACTTTATCAATAGTTTTTAGAATACCTGTTTGATACCCTATTTCTATATTATTAGATAATTCAATAGTAGGTTCAAAAAATATAAGTGTATTAAAAATAGAGTAACTAATCCCTCCTCTACTACTAGAAAATAGTTTATTATCTCTATATCCAAACTCTAGCCCCCAAGAGATAGGTTGATAGAGTTCATCTATAGAAGTTAGTGAGTCAATTTTTAGAAAAGTTGCACTATCTAGTCTATTATTTATCATCTGAATATCAAAAAATGAGATATACTCTCCTAAATTAAAATTATAATCTATATCATAAATATCATGATAACTAGCTCTAACACCATATAGTAACTGATTTTGATTTGATAGTTCTATATTTAGTTTTGATGCTAAATTACTATGAATTGGATTAGTTTTGACTATTTTTTTGGGTGTTGATATGCCAAGTTTACTTCTATATTTTAATATAGTTTGATTATTCTCTTTTAGAATAGATAGGTCAATAATATCTCTTTGTTCATTAATATCTAATGGTTTTAATATAGATATATTTGACTCTTGCCAAAACTCTTTTGCTATTTTTTTATGTGGGATATAGGAGTATAAATTTTCGATTTTAGCTCTTTTTGATGGACGAAATATAGATTTCTCTATTAGCCCTTTCTCTTTTATTGCTTTGATAGTATCCATAGGAGTTACAATATAGTTAAAATCATCAGTTAGATTTAATCCATCTCTAGCTAAATCTATAAACCACAATAGATTATAGGAGCAGTTTTCAGAATTAAAATAGTAGTCACTATAGTATCTTTGTATCTCTATCATATGTAGAGTGATTTTTTCTATCTCTTTTGGGGTGAAATTTAGTTTATACTCCCATATATCTCTTTTTTGGATATTAGAATATCTATTAACAATATCATAATATGGAGCAACTCTATATCTTCCTTCAAATCCACCAAAAACTCCTTTGTAAGCATAAGAGAATATATCCCTACTATCTATTTTTGCCGAGTAGTTTAATCCATAAGAGAGTAGTGGAGTATCTTCATTTTTATCAAATCGTAAAAAGGTATGTCCAAATGCTGAAGCAGGAGAGTTTATATATGATGAGGTATAGACTAGATATAGAGTTTTGAAGTTTAGTTCTTGGAGTTTAGGAGCTAAACTTTTACACTCTTTTATATTTATATTTGGTAGTTTCTCTTTTAGCCATCTAGTTCTTGCAGGAAAAAGACACTGTGTAGAGTTAGCCTCTTTTGGATTATCTCTTTTGATAGATTGTAAGGTGGCTATTAGTTCATTTTTGGGGGATATTTTACCATTTGGAGATAAAAAAAATGTTGTGTCATCTATTTGACTTTGACTGTTTTTGAAGTGAAGTAGTTTGAGCCAATATGGGTTAGTGTAAAGTTCTGAACTATATAGAAATATAGAACAAAAATTTATAATCAAAATATATCTAATCAAAATCCTGAAATATGTCTATTACCTACAAATGCCAAAATAACATATAGTGCCAAAGTAGCAAATGGCAGTATATATATATGCCAATAGAATTTATCTCTAATTAGATAAACGATATAACTACCATAAGAGATAATAAGTGCAATAAAATGAGCTATAAATAGAGGTGCTAGTGAACGCATTATATTACCAATAATAAGCAAAGAGACAATTCCACTTAGAAGTAGAAGAGATATAAATAGATTTTTTAAATCTTTGTCTCTTTTGTAAAATAGAATAGGTAGTGCTATTCCAATTAATATAGCTAATACTATTATAACTTTCATTATATCTTATCCACAACCTCAATACCCAAAATATCCAACCCTTTTTTAATAACATTAGCTGTCAATTTAGATAACAGTAAACGGCTCATTTTTATATCGGGTTCTATATCATCTTTGAGTATAGGATTTTGTTCATAAAACTTCATAAATATAGTAACTAAGTCATATAAATAGCTAGTAATAGTATGAGGTGTTGCCTCTTTTGAGGCTTTGAGTAGAGTATCTTCAAATTTTAAAATTATAAGAGCTAATCTATGTTCTATCTCATCATCTATAATGATTTGCCCCTTTAATTCCCCATCATATTTTCTAAAGATAGAGCCAATTCTAGCATAAGCATACTGCATATATAGAGCTGTATTCCCATCGAAACTTAACATCTTATCCCATGAGAATAGATAATTAGACTCTCTGTTGATACTCAAATCTGCATATTTTACTGCACCAATTCCTATAGCATTAGCTACTTTGTCTAGCTCTTCTTGACTATGAGTGTTTCTCTGCTTGATTGTCTCTTTGGCTCTGATTACTGCTTCATCTAATAGGTCTATTAGTTTGACTGTTCCACCATCTCTTGTTTTAAAAGGTTTTCCACTCTTATCCATCATAGTCCCAAATGCTATATGTTCTAGTTGGACACTATTATCTACCATATCAGCCTTCTTGGCAATAGTGAATACTTGTTTGAAGTGTTCCCCTTGTCTTGCATCAACTACATAACATATTCGATTAGCTTTTAAATCTTTGGCTCTAAACTCTAATCCTGCTAAATCTGTTGTAGCATATAGATACCCACCATCTCCTTTTTGGACAATTACAGGTACATCAGAACCATCCAAAAAGACACATTTTGCTCCATTACTATCAACTAATAACCCTCTGTTTTGCAGAGTCTCTACTACTTTTGGTAATCTAGGATTATAAAAACTCTCGGCTCTTACATCATCTCTTGTTAGTTTGACACTAAGTTTTTTATATACATCTTCGCAATGTTGCAGTGATATATCTATAAACTTTTGCCACAGTTCCAAGCAGTGTGGGTCTCCTTGTTGGATTTTGACTACATACTCTCTTGCTTTATTGGCAAATTCATCACTCTCATCAAATCTCTTTTTGGCATCTTTGTAAAACTGTTCTAAGTCTTTTAGATTTTGGTTACCATCAGCCCCTTGCTCTTCGAGATAGGCTATTAACATTCCAAACTGTGTACCCCAATCACCTATATGGTTTTGACGAATAACATCATTTCCTAAAAACTCTAATAGAGTTGCTATTGTATCGCCGATAATACTAGAACGCAAATGTCCCACATGCATCTGTTTTGCCATATTAGGACCAGAGTAGTCAACTACAACTTTTTGAGGTTTTTCTACAAATCCTACACCTACTCTTGGGTCATCTAATATATCTGTTGCCTCATTTGCTAACCATTTATTACTTAGCCAAATATTGATAAATCCAGGCCCTGCTACCTCAACTTTCTCTATTATATTTGTAGTATCTATTTTCTCTATTACAGTTGATGCTATCTCTCTAGGATTTTTTCTAAGCTGTTTGGCTAGTTTCATAATACCATTAAATTGGTAATCTCCAAACTCTGGTTTGGTTGCATCAGATATAACAATATCAGAGGTTTCTATATTAGCATTATTTAATGCTTTTTGTATAATTGTACTTAGTTTTGATTTGATTTTCATAATATTCCGTCGTAGGAGATACCCATGAGATTGGGTATCTTTAATTAAGCTTTTTTAGCTGTCTCTTTTGTATCTATTACTGCCTCTTTCGCATCATCTTTTATCTCTTTGACACTATCTTTTGCATCTGCTACTTTCTCTTCATCATCTTTTATAGCTTTTTTGAAGTCTTTTATCCCTTTACCCATTCCTTTTGCTAAATCAGGTATTTTTTTTGCTCCAAAAAGTAGTACTACTATAGCTAAGATAACTAGTAGTTCTGGCATACTTGGCATTCCCATTACTATTTCCTTTGATTGTTTTATCCCAATAAATTGAGATTTAGTTAAGAGATTATACTAATATTTCATTAATTTAAAGTTTATGAAGGGTTATTTTGCCAATGAACTATTAGATTTTTTAACTCTTTTTCACTTAATTTTAGTCTTGAGGCATTTGCAATAGTAATAAACTCTTCTGTTGCTTTGTCTATATCATCATTAATAATTACAAAATCAAACTCATTTATAGCTTTTATCTCATTTTTAGCATTTTCAACTCTTTTTTCTATTATACTCTTATCATCAGTAGAGCGAGAATAGAGTCTTCTTTTAAGTTCAGCTAATGTTGGAGGTGTAATAAAAGCTGAAGTTACCAAATCGCCCATTTTAGCTTCTACCAAACGGTGACCTTGTATATCTATATCAAATATTACAAGCTTATTTTCTGATAATGCCTTTGCCACAGGTTTTAGTGAAGTTCCATAATAGTTTCCATGAACTGTAGCATACTCCAAAAACTGACCTGCTTTTATATCCTCTTCAAACTCCTCTTTGGATACAAAATAGTAATCGACTCCATTTTCCTCTCCCTCTCTAGGAAGACGAGTAGTTGTAGAGATAGAGAAGTAATACTCTCCTATATAAGTTTCAGATTTATGTATAATAGTACTTTTCCCTGCACCACTAGGTCCTGATAGGACTAAAATCGCACCACCCATTATATATCGTTTGGAAACTCAATAGTTATATTTATTTTAGTACCACGAAGTAGTTGTCGTAGCTCTTCTATTGGCATAGCTTTAATTGTATCTGTAATGACATCTACTGCTACTTTACTCTCTTCTTTTTGACTCTCTTCTGTTTTTTTTACTTTTTTCTTCTTTTTCTTTTTGCTCTCTATTTTAGGCTCTGCTAATGCTACTGGAGGCTCTATAATATCATCAAGGGATAAATCATCAGGAGCTTCACTATCTAAGAGATTTTTAATATTATCTATCTCATTTTTATCTAATATTTTTGTACTATTATCTTTTTTTATTTCATTATCAAAATTAACTTCATTTTTACTATTTGCATCAAAATTTAGAAGTTCATCTTCTACTTTATCTATCTTTTTCTCTGTATCTACTGTAAATAATTCACTATCATTCTCTTTTGATGGAGTATCATCTATTATGAATAGTTCATTATCTCTGATTTTATCCTCTTTTATAGTAGGTTTTTCAACCTCTTTATTCAATTCTATCTTTTCTTCTTGTTTAGGTTCTTCTTTTTTTACAGGAGTTATAGTATCTAATTTCAAATCCAAATTCTCTTTTTTTATCTCATCTATCTGCTCTTTTTCAATATTAAGCTCATCTAAAAGTTTATCTTTTGTCTCTTCTTTGGTATCTATCTCTTCTATTA
>JANTFF010000071.1 GCA_024763575.1 Sulfurovum sp. | reverse complement strand
TATAGTAGGGGAAACTATCATGGGTACTCTATTTCTACAAGCAAACGACACAGATTTAGAAAAAAGAGTGGAGTCATTGGAAAAAGCTCTAAAAAATAATCAAGAAAAATTACTTGAAGAGAAGATGCAAAAAGCTATTAATGGCAGTGCTAGTTTTAATCAAAGTGCATTTGTGCCAAATATCGCTTTCATTGCAAATATGGGTGCTGTTGCTAGAAATATTAATAATAAAGATTATAGTAATTATTCAATTCCTGGATTTATAACTACAGCAGGAGAGATACCTTTTAATGAAAAAAGAGGATTTAATCTTAACTATGGAGAGATGGAAATATACTCTACTGTTGACCCATATTTTGATGTTAATACGGCACTTCATATTGAAAAAGAGGGCTTACATATTGGAGAACTTTATATTACAACTAAAGCTTTACCCTATGGTTTAAAAGTAAAAGCAGGAAAATTTAAAAGTGATTTTGGGCGAATTAATGCTAAACATCAACATAGTTGGCATTTTTCTTCTATTCCTTTAGTTTTTGAAAGCTATTTTGGACCAGGTGGAATGGGTGATGAGGGTATTCAATTGACCTATACAGCACCAACTGAAATCTATCTAATGGCAGGATATGAAGCTATGCAAGGGAGTAATAAACGAAGCTTTGGAGAGACAGATACCAATAATTTAAATCTTGGTTATATTAAAAGTGGATTAGATATAACTGATAATAGTTCAATATTAGCAGGTACAACACTAATGCACGGAGATAATATTAATGGTAAAACAGACATATATGGAGCAGATTTAACAGTAAAAAGTATTTTCGATAGTTATAGCTCTCTTACATGGCAATCAGAACTCCTTTATAGAGATAAAGATTTAAAAAATAAACAAACAGCTAAACAAGCAGGAGCTTATACTCAATTGGTATATGATTATAATCAAAATTGGGCAACAGGAGTTCGTTATGATACCTTATTTAAAAATATAACCAATCAACCAGATGATCTTAATAAATATAGTGCAATAATTGAATATAAACCATTTGAATTTTCTAAAATTAGACTTCAATACATTTATGATAAATCAAAAGTTTTTGCAGGAAATAGAAAAGATGAACAAGAGATATTGTTAGATTTAACTATAGAATCAGGCTCACATGGAGCTCACGCATTTTAAAATAGAGGAGTAAAAAATGAAAAAGATATTATTAATAACACTACTACTAACCACAGCTATATTTGCAAAACTAAATATTGCAACAACATATAACTATTTAGGAGAGGTAACTAAAGCTATTGGAGGTAATTTAGTCAAAGTTGATGTTTTGGCTAATCCTAAACTAGACCCACACTTTATCACGCCAAAACCCTCACTTATAGGTAAACTAAGAAGAGAAGATATACTTATAATCAATGGTGGACAACTTGAAATTGGTTGGTTACCACCACTTTTAAAAAGTGCAAACAATGGTAAGATTAATTCAGGAGGAAGTGGATTTTTGGATGTGAGTGGAGTTGTAACACTTATAGATAAACCAAAAAATGTTTCTCGTGCTTATGGGGATGTTCATCCAGATGGAAATCCTCACTTTGCTACAGATATTCACAATATTATACCTATTGCTAAATTGATTAGTATGAAACTTTCTATTATAGACCCAAGCCACAAATCAACTTATGAAGCAAATTATAAATCATTTGCTACTAAAATGGAAGATTTGACTAAAAAACTAAAAACCCAATATCAAAGTTGTAAAGGTAAAAAGGTAGTTCAATATCATGAACTATTTAACTATGCACTAAATGCTTATGGTGTAGAAGATATAGGAAATATCGAACCATTACCAGGTATAACACCAAGTTCCAAACATACATTAGAACTAATAAATAGTATGAGAGAGCAAAATGTAAAAACAATACTCCAAGATGTTTACCATGAGAAAAAAACAGCTAAATTTATAGCTGATAAAACAGGGGCTAAAGTATCTATAGTTCCTCAAGATGTTGGTGCAGTTGATGGTGCTGATGATTTAGAGAGTTTTTATAAAATGGTAGCACAGAGAATATGTCAATAGTTAGTTTACTCTATCCTGCATTTATATTGGCTATACTGTTAGTTTTTATCCACTCTATTTTTGGATTAGAGATTATCAAGCGAGGGGTAATTTTTACCGACCTTGCTATTGGTCAGTTTGCAGCGATTGGAGTAGCTGTGAGTCTTCTATTTTTTGAGGGGGCTTATAGTTTTATCTTGACACTACTATTTGCTCTAATTGGAGCAACATTAATATCTATAGCAACTCATAGAGTCAAACATATAGAGGCTTTTATCGGAATGCTTTATGCCTTGGGTGCTAGTGGTATTATTGTTTTGCTATCTAATACCACACAAGGAACAGAACTATTTAATAAACTTCAAGCTACTGATATTTTGTTTACTACTACAACTGATTTGATTGAGCCTTTTTTACTATATAGTATAGTAGCTATACTGTTTTTGAAGTTTTATCATAAATTAAGTGGACTCTATAAAGAGATGCTATTTTTTGGGCTTTTGGCTCTAACTGTAACCTCATCTGTTCAACTTGCTGGAGTTTTAGTGGTATTTGTACTTTTGATTGTTCCAGCTTTTATAGCACTTTTACAAAGTAAATTTGCCAAACTCCCTTTTGCTTGGATTGTAGGGTCAACTATTATTATTATGGCTATGATTTTATCATATTACTTTGATTTACCAACTGGATATACTATTGTGTTTATTGGTTCATTTTGTGGGATTTTTAGTGCATTGGTTATTTATGAAAATGAGTGAAATTAATTTTAAATACATAATACTTTTTATAGTTAGTATATTTTATATAGGTTGTGGAGGAACTAATCATAGTAGTTCTGATGATTATAAAACATTTCTCTATAATCTATTCAAAACTCAATACTTTTGGGCTAATAAAGTACCTGATAGTGTTGATTTGGATAGATATAACTCTCCTAACAAGATGATAGATGATTTGAGATATAAACCAAAAGATAGATGGAGTATGGTTTTAACTAAACAACAAAATAGTAACTTTCTCAATCAAAAATCTGGTGGATTTGGATTTGCTTCTGTAGATATAAATGGTAGTGTAGTTGTACTATTTGTTCGTATAGACTCACCTGCATATAAAGCAGGACTAAAAAGAGGGGATATAATTAAAAAAATAGATGATGAAAATGTCTCAATAGAGAAAATATTATCATATACAACTAAATTAGATACGGAGGTCAAATTTGATATATATAGAGACTCTACCCATAATAATATAACCATATATATAAAAGTACAAGAGTATAGTTTTAAAGTTAGTGATAAAAAGATACTATATACCCCAAATGGAGAAAAAGTAGGATATTTTAGATTAGACTCATTTACATCTACAGCAACACAAGAGATAGATAAAGCTTTTGACTATTTCAAATCAGAAAATATAGATAAATTGGTTGTGGATTTTAGATATAACGGTGGAGGTTCAGTTATTACAGCTTCTATTTTATTAGATAAATTTATAAGAGATAGAGATAATCAATTACAATTTAAAATGAAATGGAATGATAACTATCAAAATAAAAACCAAGTAGCTACATTTGAGACAGATGATAACTCTATAGATTTAGAGCAAATTCTATTTTTGACTACTCAGAATACGGCTAGTGCTAGTGAGTTAGTTATAAATTCTATGAAACCATATTTGGGTGAGAATATCATAATGATAGGAGATAAAACACACGGTAAACCTATAGGAATGGAGGGTAAAACTGATGGAGTATATATATATTATCTTGTCAATTTTGTTATAGAAAACTATAATGGTTTTTATGACTATTTTAATGGATTAGCTGTTACAGATGGATGTGAGAGTCCTGATGATATAACTCATCAACTAGGAGACCCAAAAGAGGAGATGCTAAAAAAAGCACTCTTTTATATAGATAACAACCATTGTTAAAACTATTTTTTTTAAGTATAAAAAATATTATTAACTAATGTTACGCCAAAAATAAAAAAATGATAAAATAGCAAACATGAAAGCACTATCAGAAATATACATCAATTATTTAATAAGCTCATTCGGAAAAATAGAGATGACAAAATTGTCAGAAATCTTAGGAAAAGATTATAGCCATGATATGTTTACAAAAAAGCTATTACTAAATGATGAAATAGAGACAGATAAAGAATTATGGAAATATGTGAAGCCAATATTGAGAAATTATGAAAATAAGAAGGATGGATGTTTACTAATAGATGATACTCTGTTGGACAAGCCATATAGCAAAACAAATGAGGTGATTTGTTGGCATTATGACCATACAATTCATAGAAATGCAAAAGGTATAATGATGCTCAATTTTCATTATACTGATGCTAGTGGAATTTCATTACCATTAGGCTATGAGATAGTGACAAAAACAGAAGAGGTATATGATAAAAAAAAGAAAAAGATAGTTAAAAAAAGTATGTTTACAAAGAATGAGATAATGAGAGATAAATTAGAGATATTACATTTTCATAATGAGTTAAAATACCGATATGTCTTATTTGATAAGTGGTTTTCAAGTGTAGAGAATTTAGTTTTTATAAATGATGTGTTAGAGAAAAAGTTTGTTTGTCCACTAAAAAAGAATAGAAAAGTGGCATTAAATCTTGAAGATAAAAATAATGGAAAGTATGTTAGTATTGCAGATGTAGATACAGGGGGTTGTAGTAGTCGTTTGGTTTATCTTGAAGGATATAAAAACCCTTTAAAAATAACCAAACAAGTCTCAAAAGACGGGGATGATGACGAATCAAATTATCTGTATCTCGTAACAAATGATATAGACTTAATAACCAGTAAAATCCTTGAAATCTACAAAAGACGGTGGAAAATAGAGGAGTATCACAAATCACTAAAACAAAATCTCAAAATTGAACATTCGCCTACTAAAGTAGAAACCTCTCAACTTAATCATGTTTTTCTCTGTACTTGTGGATTTATTCGGCTTGAATATCTTCGACTTAATAATGGTCTAAATCATTTTGCCATTAAGGAGAGGATATATATCCAAGCTCTCTCTACGGCTTATAATCAGGTTGAGAAATTGAAATGTTCTTAGTTGGCGTAACATCAGATATTTATATAGCAGATTCACTATAGTTTTCCAATTTAACTACAATAATTATTATAATATATGCTTCTGTATTGTGTCTAAAAACTTTATTTGAAGTTGACAAAGATTTTATTTTTTGGTTCTATGTAATGGACTACTTTAT
>JANTFF010000070.1 GCA_024763575.1 Sulfurovum sp. | reverse complement strand
TTTTATATGTACTCTCCCACCCTTTTGATATATTATCTGAATTTGATATTATCTGTAGATTTTCTAATCTATTATTTAACTTATTACCATCAATATGGTCTATAGTATCCTCTCCAGTATAACCTAAATACTGTTTAGCCAATAGTATATGTAAAGTTAAAGCATCTTTTCCTAATGTTACACGAATATAACCTTTTCTATCAATAGATGTAGCTAGAGGTCTAAAAGTTACTGTATTTATCACAACTCCATCTTGACTTATTGCATAATATGGATAATCAACAATAGTCTCAAATCCATCAGGAAGACCTTTATTTATCTTTTTATATCTACCTATTATTCTTTTATATTGCTCATGACTCAATCCATATGTCTCTTCTAAAAACTTATGACCTTTTAAATTCATAATATAATCAAATAGTAAACTAGAGATAAAATTTTGAGAAAATTTACCATAATCAAATGCAAAACTACTTGCATAAGAGGCTATACCCTCAATAAGCTCTTTGTTTGTAAACTCAATTTTTTGATACTCTCTTCTAAAATCATGTTCAAAACTATCTGTTTTTACTTTGCTTAAAACTTTGACAAAACTATTTTTGGCTACACAACCTAGTTGGTCAACAGCAATAGCTACATCATTAGCAATTTTGAGAAATGGTACAATCCCACCAGCTGCATGTTTATGTCCATCTATATAACTTCCCATTCCACGAACTTGTGACCAGTCCCAACCTATACCACCACCAAACTTGGATAGTAGTGCCATCTCTTTGTATGCATCAAAAATACCCTCTATATTATCAGGAGTTGAACCGATATAACAGCTACTAAGCTGATGTCGTGGAGTTCTTGCATTACTTAGTGTAGGAGTAGCAGCCATAACCTCAAATTTACTCAAAATATCATAAAACTTTTTTGCCCATGATTGACAATCAAGTTCATTTTGAGCTAAAAACATAGCTACACCCATAAATAGATGTTGAGGTAACTCTATTGGCTTAGCGTCTTTGTCTTTGAGTAAATATCTATCATATAGTGTTTTTATCCCTAGATAAGTAAACTGTAGGTCACGAGATGGGTCTATATAGTTATTCAAATCATCTAAATCATATTTATCTTTTAGTCCAAGTAATATTCTACCCTCTTGCTCACCTTTTTCAAAATATAGTTTGAGATGAAAAT
Organism: Sulfurovum sp.; assembly: GCA_024763575.1. Lineage (GTDB taxonomy): Bacteria > Campylobacterota > Campylobacteria > Campylobacterales > Sulfurovaceae > UBA1140. The sequence goes on along the minus strand of JANTFF010000070.1, from coordinate 4,125 downwards.
ATGGTTTTCCTTTTACTCCACCGACATTACGCCCAACTTTATGATATAGGTCATATAGAAATAGCCTAGATGCAACAAAAGTCCAATCAGGTCTATCTATATCAATTTTATCAACTGCTGTTTTGATTAAAGTCTCTTGAATATCTCTTGAGTTTATCATATCTCTAAAATGCAAATTGGCATCAACCTCTAATTCACTTTGGCTGACTCCCTTTAATCCTTCAACAGAATCTCTTGTATATTTTTGAATTTTTGAAATATCCAGCTTCTCTACTCTACCATCTCTTTTTACGACTCTTATCATTTTATCCCTTGGAAATATTCTTGTTTTTAATCTAGTTTACAAAAAAATAACTTTAAATAGTGTTAAATATAGTGTTTTTTTGTATTATATATTCTTATGATTTTATATAGTTTTTTTGATATTGAAGTGGTCGAATATATCGACCTAATTTTATTATTTAAATACTCTAGCGAATATTTTATCTATATTTTTGGTATAGTAATCAAAATTAAAACATTCACGGATTTGCTCTTCGCTTAGAGACTCTCTTAGCTCTTCATCAGCTAATAGATATTGAAGATATAGTGACTCACCTTTTTTATTTGTAGTAGCTTTGCCCTGTTGTATCTCTTCCCAAACTTTCATTGCATTTCTCTGAACTATTTTATAAGCATCTTCTCTACTTACTCCTGCTATTGGTAGTTCTAGTAATACTCTTTGAGAAAATACCAAACCACCTGTAAGATTTAGGTTTTTCATCATGTTTTCAGGCATAACAGTAAGATTAGCGATAACTCCATTCATTCTATGCAACATAAAATCAGTAGTAATAAAACTATCAGGTAACCAAAATCTCTCTGTTGAGCTATGGCTAATATCTCTCTCATGCCAAAGTGCAACATTTTCCATAGCTGGATTGGCATAAGCTCTAATCATTCTAGCTAATCCTGTTATATTTTCAGTGAGGATTGGATTTCTCTTGTGAGGCATAGCAGAACTTCCTTTTTGACCTTTTGCAAAAAACTCTTCACACTCATAAACTTCAGTTCTCTGCCAATGTCTAACTTGAACTGCAAATTTCTCAACTGAACTAGCAAGTAGAGCTAAAGTAGTAGCTAGTCTAGCATATCTATCTCTTTGAATTACTTGATTAGAAACAGGTGCAGGTTTTAGTCCCAACTCTTCCATAGCATACTCTTCAAGTTCCAATGGTGCATGAGCGAAATTACCCATAGCTCCAGATATTTGCCCTACTCGGATAACTTCCATAGTCTGTTCAAGATTTTCCAAATGTCTAGCCATCTCATCATACCAAACAGCAAGTACCAAACCAAAAGTAATAGGCTCTCCATGAATACCGTGACTTCTACCAACCATTAAAGTCATCTTATGCTCTATTGCTCTTTTTTTGATAGACTCCATCATCATTTTGACATCATCAATAATAATCTCCAATGAACTTGTCATCTGTAGAGCTACAGCAGTATCAACAGTATCAGAACTTGTCATTCCATAGTGAAACCATCTACTCTCATCACCAAGAGTTTCAGATACAGAGGTAGTAAATGCTATTAGGTCATGTCTAGTAATAGCCTCTATCTCATCAATTCTCTCAACTGAGAAACCTGCATTGTCTATAATCTTATTTGCATCATCATCAGGTATTAGACCCAATCTATTCCACGCTTTTACTACTGCTAACTCTACATCTAACCACGCTTGGTATTTTGCTTGCATTGTCCATTTGTTTGCCATTTCTGGACGAGAGTATCTCTCTATCATTTATATTCCTTGATTATATTTAGTGGATTGGAAAACCCCATACTACAGATTTTTTATGATAGAATTCTACCCAATAAGCTGTTATAAAGAGGTAAAAATGCCATTTGTCAAAAAATCATTCCATATAGAAAAACCTATCAAAGCTTTTTTATTTGCCATGAGAAAATTCAATCTCACACAGGGTCAAGCACAACGATTAATTGCCAAAGGTCGCATACTAATAGATGGTAAATCTATATATGATACTGGTGCTATTATAGATGGAGATATAGAGGTTGTATATTTTGAACCCCAAAGTAGAGGATTAAAACCAATATTTATAAACAAAGATTTTTTAGTTTATGATAAACCATCAGGTGTATTAGTTCACCCCAATACCATGGCTACAGAGTACTCTATGCTAGATGAAATTCGTACTTATTCAGGAGATAATGCTAATGGAGTACATAGAATAGATATGGAAACATCAGGACTATTACTAGCTTCACGACATAAAAATGCTGAAAGATTTTTAAAAAATGCTTTTGAGATAAAAACTATACAGAAATATTATCTAGCATGGGTAAAAGGAAGAGTAACATCACCATTTATTGTAGAAGAGCCTATCAAAATACGAGATGATTATAGTACCAATAAACATAAAGTAGAAATATCAAATAGTGGTAAATATGCAAAAACAGAGTTCAAACCAATATATTATGACAAAAAATATAACACCACACTAATTGAGTGTAAACCCCTAACAGGACGAACTCATCAGATACGAATTCATCTGTTTCATGTTAAACACCCTATAGTAGGAGACCCCATTTATAATACAAGTTTCAAATATGCTAATAAATATTTAGAGGGTAAATTGACAAAAGATGAACGATATAGAGCTACAGGAGCAACTCGTTTACTTTTACATGCTAATAGTTTAGAGTTTAGTTATGGAGCTAAATATCATATTGTCTCAAAAGTTGATTTCTATGAAGCTAGAAAAGAGATTTATACTTAATCTTTTAAAGCTTTATATACTCCTATAATACTAACAACAACCACTACAAATATAAATCCAACCATTACCCAATCCAATATTGCCATCTATTTATTATCCTTTTCATTATCTCTAAGTTGCCCACAAGCAGCAGATATATCAAGCCCTTTGGACTCTCTAATTGTACATAATAGACCCCGTTTTGTTAAATATTCCTGAAATGCTATCATATCTTTGGGATTAGGTCTTTTAAACTCTGTACCACCATAAGGATTGAAATAGATTAAATTTACTTTGGCTTTGATACCATCTAGTAGTGACAATAGTCTCTTGGCTGATTTTAGGTCATCATTTACATCTTTTATAACCAAATACTCAAACATTACTCTTTTTCTTTGATTTAGTGGAAACTGTTTTACTGCATCTATAATAGATTGAATATTATATGCTTTATTGATAGGCATAAGTTTTTCTCTTAGCTCATCATCAACTGCATGTAGTGATATAGCTAGATTGACTCCTAAATCCATTTTGCCTAGTTTTACTATCTTGCTACTAAGCCCTGAAGTTGAGATAGTTTGTCTATGAGGAGCTATTGCCATACCATCAGGGTCTGCAAAAACTCTTGATGAGTGTGAGACTGCTTCCAAATTATCAAGTGGCTCACCCATACCCATATATACAATATTTAGCCGTCTATTAGCATCTATACTATTATCTTTTTTGATAAGTCGTATCTGTTCTACTATCTCACCTGTTGTTAGATTTCTCATAAATCCACTTTTGGCAGTTAGACAAAATGCACACCCTACTTTGCACCCTACTTGGCATGAGATGCAGACTGTATATTTAGCTTGATGTTTTATTGTTCCATCTTCATGGTATTGCTCTTTTTTCATTAGTAGTAGTACAGCTTCAACGGTATTACCATCATCTAGTTCAAATAGATATTTTCTACTTCCATCTAAACTATCTTCTACTTTTACTATTTTGAGTAAATCTATTCTATAGTTTTGTTTGAGTTCATCTTTGAGTGATTGAGGTAGGTTTTTCATATCATCAAATGAGGTCACATATTTGTGATATAACCATGAGTATATCTGTTTGGCTCGAAATGATGGTTTGATTTTTTGAGCTAATTCTTCTCTTGTATAGTCTTGAACACTGTTATCCATTATAATAAAATCCGACTTTCTTATAAAATTATTTGTTGGGTATTATAACCTAATATAATTAAGTCTTCAGTAATCGCCAAAAACCTACTATTTATCAAAAAAACTTCAAGAAAACCCCGTTCTCTAAGACGGGGATGAATTGAAGAGTTTAATGTTTAATTAAGTTTTTTTTAGTTATAATATTC
>JANTFF010000069.1 GCA_024763575.1 Sulfurovum sp. | reverse complement strand
TAATATCTAGCTAGAGTTGATATATTTATATCTTTTTTACTTCGTAAAGATACACGAACTAAACTATCTAACTCTATAAAGACTATAGAGATATTGACTGTAGCTAATGATATACCATGGTCAACAATACCCATTAGGTCACCATATTTAGCACCTGATTTTTTTATATTCATTTTTGTTATAATCATTGTAGATATTTTACCACCACAATGCAACTCTAAACTATCTAGTGTTGTTCCTAAAATTCGCAAGGAAGATAATGATTTTCTCTGATTTAAGTTATATGCTACTTCTGATATATCAATATCATATGCAATCATAGCCGATGATACATCAAAAACTTCTTTAGTCATGTTATTTGTTCTAAAATATTGTGTATCGGAGACCAAACTAGTATAAAAACAGGTAGCAGAGTCCTTATCAAGTTCAAACTCTTCTCCAAAAACTTCAAAAGCAACTTGTGAAGCAGATACACAATTGGCTTTTACTATATTGACTATTCCATAATTAGTATTACTCCTATGATGGTCAATATTAAGTATATCTCTACCATTTAAATCAAATCCAAATAGCTCTGTACTACCCCCATCACAACATATTACTAAACTATCATCAAAATCAATTTTGGATTTGATTTTAGAAAAGTTTGGTAAAAAATCTAAATATATAGGTATATCTCTATCTGCATTTACAACTTCTACACTTTTTTTATATTTTTTCAAAATAGCATATATACCCAAAGCTGTACCTATAGTATCTCCATCAGGACGCAGATGAGATAAAATTGTAACTCTCCTATATCTATCAATCAGATTTTTGAGATTATACATCTTCTACTTTCATAGACAAATCAATCCAATTAGCTTGATGAATAAGTGAACCAGAAGATATTGCATCTACCCCAGTTTTAGCTATATTTTCTATAGTATCAAGTGATACATTTCCACTAGCTTCTAAGAGTATATGAGGATAGTGATGATTTCTAAAAGAGACCACTTCTTTTATATCTTCATTGGACATATTATCACACATAACTATATCAGCACCTGCACCCATAGCATTTTTGACCATATCTAAATTTTCACACTCTATCTCAACTTTAGCTGTAAATGGAATTTTCATTCTAATCTCTTGCATAAACTCTGATAAATTATCAATAGTCTTTAGATGAGTGTCTTTGAGCATTAGACAATCATCTAATCCCATTCTGTGATTGATACCACCACCACATCTTACAGCATACTTTTCAAACTCTCTAAGCAATGGTCTAGTTTTGCGAGTATCAAGTATTTTTACATCATAAGGAGCTATCTTTTGAACAAATTTATTTGTAAGTGTAGCAATAGAAGAGGCGTGTAGTAGTATATTCAAAATCGACCTCTCTAGCGATAATATAGTTTTAGACTCACCAAATATATATAACAGTTTATCACCTTTAGAAAAAGTTTCCCCCTCTTTTACTAACCATTTTAAATCTATATTATATATATCTGCCATAGTATCTATATACTCAACTCCTGCAAATACTCCATCGCTTTTTGCAATAATATAAGCAGTAATATCTTTTGATTGGCTAATCCTTGAAAATAAATCACCCTTGCCTATATCTTCTGCAACTACAGACTCTATAAATTTTTGTTTAAACAATATTATTACCCTTTTTTATTTTTTTGTGAAGTATAACAAAAAAAGTTTACTTTATCCAAATATTGATGTACAATTCCAAAACATTTTAACATATAAAAATAGGAACTATCAAAATGTCAAAAATATATGAAACTATAGATGGAAATGAGGCAGTGGCAAGAATTGCTCACAAAATAAATGAAGTAATAGCAATATATCCGATTACTCCATCTTCTCCAATGGCTGAACATTGTGATGAGTATAGCACTCATAAACAGAGAAATATATTTGGAACTCTTCCAACTATATATGAGATGCAAAGTGAAGGGGGTGCTAGTGGAGCAGTTCATGGAGCTTTGCAAACAGGAGCATTGACTACTACCTTTACTGCTTCACAAGGTCTATTGCTTATGATACCAAATATGTATAAAATTGCAGGAGAGCTTACCTCTACTGTTTTTCATGTGGCTGCTAGAAGTTTAGCGATGCAAGGGTTATCAATTTTTGGTGACCATCAAGATGTAATGGGAATTAGACAAACAGGTTTTGCACTTTTGGCGTCAGCAAATGTTCAAGAGGCTCATGATTTTGCTTTGATTTCACAATCAACAACACTTAGAGCTAGAGTTCCTTTTTTACATTTTTTTGATGGGTTTAGAACCTCTCATGAAGTTAGTAAAATTGAACTTATAGATGATGAGATTATGAAAGAGATGATAGATGTGGAGTTAGTTAATGCTCATAGAAGTAGAGCTTTGAGTCCTGATAACCCATTTATGAGAGGAACAGCACAAAACCCTGATGTCTATTTCCAAGGACGAGAGACTGTAAATAAATATTATCAAAAAGTACCTCAAATTTTACAAGAAGAGATGGACAGATTTGCTACTCTTGCAGGTAGAAGTTATCATCTATTTGATTATTATGGAGCTAAAGATGCTACAGATATTATAGTTATTATGGCTTCAGCTACTGATACAGTAGAAGAGACAGTTGAATATCTAAATGATAATGAATATAAAGTAGGAGTTATTAAAGTTAGATTGGCTCTACCTTTTTCTATAGATGATTTTATAGATACTATACCAAAAACAGTTAAATCTATAGCCGTACTAGATAGAACTAAAGAGGCAGGAAGTTTGGGTGAACCTCTATATCACGATGTAGTAACTTCACTTTTTGAAAAAGAGGAGAATTTAGAGTTTCCTAAACCAAAAGTAATAGGTGGACGATATGGTCTATCATCAAAAGAGTTTACACCTGCTATGGTCAAAGCTATATATGATGAACTCCAAAAAGATAAACCAAAAAATCACTTTACTATAGGAATTAATGATAATGTAACTCATACATCATTAGAGTTTGACAAAAGCTTTATACTAGAAGAAGAGAATCAGTTTCAAGCACTATTTTATGGTTTAGGTTCAGATGGAACAGTAGGAGCAAACAAAAACACCATCAAAATAATAGGTACAGAGACTGATAACTACGCACAAGGATATTTCGTATATGACTCCAATAAATCAGGAACCATGACAGTATCTCATGTACGATTTGGCTCAACTCCTATCAAATCTAGCTATCTGATAGAAAGAGCCAATTTTATAGCTGTTCATCAAGCAGTATTTTTAGAAAAACTAGATATTTTAGACATAGCTCATGATAATGGAGTATTTCTACTAAATACCCAATACCCAAAAGAGCAAGTTTGGGATAGTCTGCCAAAAATTGCACAACAGAGAATTATAGAGAAAAATCTAAAATTTTATGCTATAGATGCTCATGATGTAGCCAAAAATAGTGGAATGGGTAGAAGAACCAATACTATTATGCAGACATGCTTTTTTGCTATTAGTGGAATATTACCGAAAGATGAAGCTATAGATAAAATCAAACACTCTATAGAAAAGACCTACTCATCAAAAGGTAAAAAGATAGTAGAGATGAACTTTCATGCTGTTGATAATACACTAGATAATCTATTTGAAATAGAAGTACCAAAAACTATTACAAGCCAAAAAGAGTTAGCTCCATCTCTCAAAGGAGATTATGATGAGTTTATGGCAAGAGTTACTAAAAAATTAGTAGAGTTCAAAGGTGATGATATTCCAGTCTCTGATATGCCAGATGATGGTACTTGGCCACTAGGAACTACACAGTACCAAAAACGAAATACAGGAATAGAAATACCTGTATGGGATAGTGATATATGTATTCAGTGTAATAAGTGTGTTACAGTTTGTCCACACTCTGTTATTCGTTCCAAAGTATTTGACAAAGAGTTATTAGATAATGCCCCTGATAAATTTGGTGGAATACCTGCTAAAGGAAAAATATTTAATAAGAGCCAAGACCTATTTAATATCACCGTATCTATAGAGGATTGTACAGGCTGTTCACTATGTGTTGAAGAGTGTCCAGCAGTCAACAAAGAAGATAAGAGCAAAAAAGCTATAAATATGACTCCAAAACTTCAATTAGATGATAATTTAACTAAACATTGGGACTATTTTCTAAATCTACCAAATGTCAATAGAGATAAAATAGATAGAAACAAAATGAAAGAAGCACAATTTTTAGAACCTCTATTTGAGTTTAGTGGAGCGTGTCCAGGTTGTGGAGAGACACCATACCTAAAACTAGCTAGTCAACTATTTGGAGATAGAATGGTAGTAGCCAATGCTACAGGTTGTAGCTCTATCTATGGAGGAAATCTACCAACAACTCCATGGAAGAAAAATGCAGAGGGTAGAGGTGTCGCATGGTCAAATTCCCTTTTTGAAGATAATGCTGAATTTGGATTAGGATTTAGATTATCTATAGACAATCACACCAATAGAGCTAAAGAGCTTTTGAGTAGTTTGGATATAGATAGCTCACTAAAAGATGATATATTAAATGCCGAGCAAACTACAGAAGAGCAGATAAACAGACAAAGAGATAGAGTAGAAAAGCTAAAATCTATTATAAAAGATAGAGAAGATAGTAAAGAGTTATTAGAGATAGCCGATTATCTAGTCAAAAAATCGGTTTGGATTATAGGTGGTGATGGTTGGGCTTATGATATAGGATATGGTGGATTAGACCATGTTTTAGCAAGTGGTAAAAATGTAAATATATTAGTCCTTGATACACAAGTATATTCCAATACAGGAGGACAACAGTCCAAAGCCACTATGACAGGAGCAGTAGCCAAATTTGCTAGTGGAGGAAAAGCTAGTATGCCAAAAGATTTAGCCCATATGGCAATCACTTATGAAAATGTATATGTAGCCAAAGTTAGTATGGGTGCTAATGAAAAAGCTACTCTAAAAGCATTTATGGAAGCTGAAGCGTATGAGGGGGTATCAATAATTATTGCCTATTCACACTGTATTGCACATGGATATGATTTGCGTTATGGAATGGAACAACAGAGAAAAGCAGTAGATAGTGGACTATGGCCTCTATTTAGATTTAATCCTAAAAATATAGGAACAGATACCAACCCATTAACCCTAGATTACAAAGGTGCTAAAATTGATGTCAAAGATTTTATGTATAATGAGACACGATTTAAAATGGCCCAAAAGATAGATAAAGGAGAAGCAGAGGAGTTTTTGGAGACTGCTAGATATGCCTCAAAAACTCTTTACAATAGATATAAGGGGATTGAAGAGGAGTATGAGCATTTGAAGTAGGATAGTAGCTAATTTAGTATTTTTAGATTAGAAAATATCGATATTTGGAGGAAATAGGATTGACATATTATTTCAATTCTATTTTAATGGAGTTAAAAACTATTGATGAGTTACCAAAGAGATAATATGTT
>JANTFF010000068.1 GCA_024763575.1 Sulfurovum sp. | reverse complement strand
GTGGAGGATTAGCTGATTTGAATATGGTACATCAATGGAACTTAGATTTTATCAAAGATAATACATTAGGACAGAGATATGATGAGCTAAGTCAAAAGATAGACAAAGCGATGAAATTTATGAATGCTTGTGGAGTAAATAGCCAAAATACACCACAACTTCATCAAACAACTATATTTACCTCACATGAAGCACTACTTCTAAACTACGAAGAGGCATTAACAAGAACTGATGAGACAAAAAAATGGTATGACTGTTCGGCTCATATGCTTTGGATTGGAGATAGAACTAGAGATTTAACTGATGCACATATTGAGTATTTCAGAGGTATCCAAAATCCAATTGGTTGTAAAGTAGGACCCACTATGCAAGAAGATGAGCTTATCAAACTCATAGATATACTCAATCCTAATAATGAAGAGGGAAGATTAAATCTAATTGTAAGAATGGGTGCAGATAAAATCAAAGAGTATTTCCCAAAACTTCTAAAAAGAGTTAGAGATGAAGGTAAAAATGTAGTTTGGTCATGTGACCCAATGCATGGAAATGTAGAGAAGAGTAAAACAGGATTTAAAACAAGAGATTTTGCTAATATCCTAAAAGAGGTAGAGCAGTTTTTTGAAATCCATAAAGAGATGGGAACTGTAGCAGGTGGAATTCATCTTGAGATGACTGGAAATAATGTAACAGAGTGTACAGGTAGCCAATCATGTTCAATTACAGATGAAGATTTACAAAGTAGATACCATACGCAGTGTGACCCTAGATTAAATGCCAATCAAGCACTAGAACTTGCATTTATGATAGGTGATAGAATCAAAGATTAATTTAAATAGAATAGATTAGTAGAAAAAGTTTAACTTTTTCTACTAAGAATATCAACTATCTTCGTAACAACTAAATCTGAAGTTACATTAAGAGAAGTTCGAGCCATATCCAAAATCCTATCAACTGCTACAATAATAGCCAAATACTCAACAGGCAACCCTACTTGATTTAAAATAACTACCATCATAACAAGTGATGCACTAGGAAGTGCAGCTACACCAACACTCAAAGCTACAACGGTAAGTCCCAAAACTAATTGGTCACCTATAGTCATAACTACTCCTGCAAGATTAGCAATATACAAAACAGCAATAGTCAAATAAGCTGCTGTTCCATCCATAGATACTGTAGCTCCAAGAGGTAGTACAAATCCAGCACTATCTTTGCTTACTCCACCTTTTTCTTGTACAACTTTCAAACTTACAGGCAGAGTTGCTGCACTTGATGCTGTAGAAAAAGCCATAATAGGTGCTTCTTTTATCTTATTGAGATAGTTATATGGATTTATTTTTCCCAAAAAAGCCAAAAGCATAGGCAAGGATACTATTCCATGAAGTACAATAACTACAAATACCACAACCACATAAGCCCAAAGATTTAAAATTACATCAATTCCTTGTTTTGCAATAATATATGATATAAGAGAAAATACACCTATAGGAGTTAAATTTATAACCCATTTAGCAATAAAAAACATTGCATTATTGATAGCTGTAAAAAAGTCAAATAATACAACTTGATATTTTTGTTCTAATTTAAATGATGCCATAGCCAAAAATATAGCAAATATAATAACCTGCATCATAGAACCAGTCGCTAGTGAGTTAAATACATTAGATGGAATAAAACTCATAATCATATCATGAAATGAAAATGGCTTAATCTCTGTAGCTTTAGCATACTCTAACCCTGCTGAACTCATAGGCTCACCAATATGAACAATATTCATAGCAATAATAGCCAATAAAACAGCCAATGCTGTAGTAATCAGATAGAGACTAATAGTTTTAAGTCCAATATTTTTGAGTTTTTCAACAGAACCCAAGCCTGTCAAAGCCGTATATATAGAAGCAAAAACTAAAGGAACAACCAACATTTTAAGCAAAGCTACAAACATATCACCTATAAGTTTCTGCTCCAAAGCTAAATCTGGCAAAAGTATTCCAAAAGCAATACCCAAAACTATACCTATAAACACTTGTACATTCAATGATTTCAAATAGTGCATCTACATCTCCCGTAGGGTGGGTTTCCAACCCACCAAAAAAAATATGCTATAAAAAAACAGCAAAATCATTTTTTATAGATATAATATCTATAAATGGTTGTATCTCATCTTCTGATACACCAAAAGCGTGAACAAATGAGAAAAACAAATCTTGCTCCTCCTCTTCTGCTCTACCATCAGACAACAGTAAATCTATAAGATTAGCTAAAACTGTCATTTTCTGGTCATGATTTAGAACCTCATTTGCCTCTTTTTGAAATGTTTCTAAATCTTTCTTTTTTGAATACTTATATGCACTATCAACTAACTCTTGTGGGTCACCAAAAGATTGAAGAGTTGAAGCGAGATAGTGCATCTCCTCTTCTGCTAATTCACCATCTGATGCCATTATATATATCATACTTCCTGCTAATGCAATTGCAGGGTTAAGTTCTACTGTAGATGAAAATTTATCGAAAAATCCCATTTTATTATCCTATTTTTAATATTATTTGCTAATATTTAGCAAATGCAAATTTTATCTACAAAGAAGCAAAAAACGCCTTAATTATGAGTGATAATTTGGACTCTCTTTAGTAATAGTTACATCATGTACATGAGACTCCTTAAGCCCTGCACTTGTAATCTCAACAAACTCAGCTTTTTCCCAAAAAGTAGGAATATCTTTTGAACCACAATAGCCCATAGAGCTTCTTAGTCCTCCTATCATCTGATGAACTACACTACTAATTTTACCTCTATAAGGAACTCTTCCTTCAATTCCTTCAGGTACAAGTTTATCTGATGCTGTTCCTTCTTGGAAATATCTATCAGTACTTCCTTTATTCATAGCTCCAATACTTCCCATACCTCTATACTCTTTGAACTGTCGTCCATTAAATAGTATCATCTCTCCTGGTGCTTCATGTGTTCCTGCTAATGCTGAACCTAACATTACAGAACTAGCACCCACTGCTAAAGCTTTAGCTACATCTCCAGAGTATCTAATCCCACCATCTGCAATAACAGGAACACCTAAAGCGTTAGCCACATCTGATACCTCATCAATTGCTGAAATTTGTGGAACACCCACACCTGCAACTATTCGAGTAGTACAAATTGACCCAGGTCCAATTCCAACTTTGACTGCATCTGCTCCTGCTTCGATTAAATCTTTGGCTGCATCTCCTGTAGCGATATTACCTGCGATTACATCTACATCAAGATTTGCTTTTATCTCTTTGAGAGTATCTATAATTCCTTGTGAATGACCATGAGCTGAATCTAATACAAGTACATCAACACCAGCTTTAACTAAAGCTTTAGCTCTATCAAGTTGCCCTACTCCAATAGCCCCACCTACTCTTAATCTGCCATGTTTATCTTTGTTTGAGTTTGGAAACTGTTCTCTCTTTTCTATATCTTTTATAGTAATTAATCCATGAAGTACATTATCTTCATCTACTATTGGTAGTTTCTCTATTTTGTGTTTTTGTAAAATTTTGGTTGCTTCATCAAGTGTTGTTCCAGCTTTTGCTGTTATAAGTGGAGCTTTGGTCATAACATCAGAGATTATTTCACTCATATCAGTAATAAAACGCATATCACGATTGGTAATAATTCCAAGTAGTCTCATATCATCATCAACTACAGGAACACCTGATATTTTATACTCACCCATAAGTGCATCTGCATCTGCTACTGTTTTCTCAGGAGAGATAAATACAGGGTCGATAATAATTCCACTCTCTGATTTTTTGACTTTATTGACCTGTTTTGCCTGGGTAGCAATATCCATATTTTTATGAATAATCCCAATTCCTCCAAGTCTCGCCATAGCAATAGCTGCTCTATACTCTGTAACCGTATCCATTGCAGCAGATACCAAAGGGGTATTCAGAGTAACTCTTTTGGTTAATTTTGTTTTGATAGAAACCTCTTTGGGTAATACAGTTGAGTGTTGTGGTACAAGTAATACATCTTCAAATGTCAATGCTCTCATTTTGATATTCATATATTTTTTCCTTTATTTGGTATAATTAACTGCTTTTTCGAGACTTAACGCCCCATCAAACACAGCTTGTTCATCAAATGCTTTTCCTATTAGTTGTAACCCAACTGGCATTCCCTCACTATTTTTCTCTATTGGCAAAGATATAGCAGGTAATCCTGCTAAATTAACACCAATAGTAAACATATCACTTTTATACATCTCTAGAGGGTCTTGCAGACTTCCAATTTTTGGTGCAACTGATGGAGCTACAGGAGATAATATTAAATTAGCCTCTTGGAAAATTTTATTAAACTCATCACGAATTAGATGTCTAACCTTTTGTGCTTTGAGATAATAGGCATCATAATATCCAGAAGAGAGTACAAAGTTACCAAGTAAAATTCTCCGTTTGACCTCATCACCAAACAGAGCTCTAGTATTTAGATATGTCTCTTCTAAGTTACTTCCCTCTTGTCTATTACCATATCTAATCCCATCATATCTAGCTAAGTTAGTGGTAGCCTCTGCTGTTGCTACTATATAATATGTAGCAATATCATATTTGGTATTAGACATAGTTTTATGAATTATAGTATGTCCTGCTTCTTCTAATGCTTTTACTGCCGTAGCATAAGCCTCTTGAACATCTCCGTCTGCCTCTTCTATATAGTTATCTATTACAGCAATAGTTAGTTTTCTATTAGGATTTATATTTTGAGCGATACTAACTAATTCCAAATCTGAACTAGTAGAGTCTTTTTGGTCATGAGAAGCAATAGCATCATATAAAATTGCAGAGTCTTCTACATTTTGAGTAATTGGTCCAATCTGGTCAAGTGATGAGGCATAAGAGGAGAGTCCAAAACGGCTAACTCTACCATAAGTTGGTTTCATACCAACACAACCACAATATGAAGCAGGTTGGCGAATAGAACCACCTGTATCACTACCCAAAGCTGCAATAGCAATACCACCAGCTACAGCAGAGGCACTACCACCAGAACTCCCCCCTGGTACTCTATTCTCTCCATAAGGGTTTTTGGTTACACCATAATATGAACTCTCTGTAGTAGAACCCATAGCAAACTCATCCATATTAGCTCTACCAAATGGAGCAAAACCTTTGGCTTTCAAATTTTCGATAACAGTTGCATTATATGGAGCGATATATCCTTGTAAAATGGCTGAACCACTTGTTACTGCCCAATCTTTGACTTGAATATTATCTTTGATAAGGATTGGAACACCATCACCTGATGACTCAAATCCAATATAAGCATTTAGCCCACTCTCTTTGGCTTTAGCTTCCATCTCTATTTTGAGAGCATCTAACTCTTCTGCACTTTTTGTCAATGCTTCTTTTAATGTAATCACTATATTATCCTAACATATATATTAAAAATTGCGTGATTATAGCAAAAAGTTGTTTTTGGTATGATTATAGAGTTTTTTTATATAATT
>JANTFF010000067.1 GCA_024763575.1 Sulfurovum sp. | reverse complement strand
AAATAATTTATATCGTGGGTTTTCTAACCTACGATTATACTAATTTAGGAGCAGACTCTAAAAGAGTTTGAGTATAAACCTCTTTTGGATTTTCCATAACCTCCTCAACTAACCCTTGTTCTACTATCTTACCATCTTTCATTACAGCTACCTCATCAGCTATCATAGGAACTATAGATAAGTCATGTGTAATAAATAGATAACTAAGCTCCTCTTCTTTTTGTAAAATTTTAAGTAGTTTAAGTACTTGTGAACGAACTGATACATCTAGTGCAGAAGTTGGTTCATCACAAATAATGAGTTTAGGTTTTACAGCCAATGCTCTAGCAATTCCAATTCGCTGTCTCTGTCCACCTGAGAACTCATGAGGATAACGATAAAAATGTTCTCTATCGAGTCCCACTTTTTCTAAAAGTTCCTCTATAACTCTATTTTGGCTCTCTTTATCTTTGGGTTCTATCTTTAGGCTTATCATTCCCTCTCTAATAATCTCGCCTATACTCATACGAGGATTTAGTGCTGAGTATGGGTCTTGGAATACTATCTGTATTTTTGAGCGATATGGCATTAGTTTTTTGGGTGATATATTTGCTATATCAGTACCATCAAAAAGTATCTCTCCCTCTGTAATATCCAAAAGTCTTAAAATTGCTCCACCTATAGTACTTTTACCACTTCCTGATTCTCCTACAAGAGCCAAAGTTTTACCTTTGGGAATAGATAGTGATACTCTATTAACTGCTTTGACATAACCCACAGTTCTTTGGAATAGTCCTTTTTTTATAGGAAAATATACTTTTAAATCTCTAACTTCTAAAAGAGTTTGGTTAGTTGTTATCTCTTTTTGAGTTTTTACTATTTGTACATCTGCTAAAAGCTGTTTGGTATATGGGTGTGTAGGGTTTGAGAAAAACTTGTCAGCACTATTTTGCTCTACTATCTGCCCATAACGCATAACAGCAATCTTGTCTGCCATTTGAGAGACTACTCCCATATCGTGAGTAATAAAGAGTATAGATAAACTTCTATTTTTTTGTATATCTTTTAGAAGTGATAAAACTTGTGCTTGGATAGTAACATCAAGTGCAGTTGTAGGCTCATCAGCAATCAATAAATCAGGCTCACAAGCTAGAGCCATAGCAATCATGACTCTCTGTTTCTGTCCACCAGAGAGTTGATGTGGATAAGAGTTATATCTCTGTTTTGGCTCTTTTATACCCACCTCATCAAATAGAGATATAACTTTGTCTTCTATTTTACCCTCTTTTAAATTTAGATGAAGTCGTAGAACTTCTGCTACTTGTTCCCCTACACTCATAACAGGGTTAAGTGCTGACATAGGTTCTTGAAATATCATAGCAATAGCTTTACCACGAACTTTTTGCATCTGATATTCAGGTAGTTTAAATAGTGATTTATCTCGTAGTAATATATCCCCACTAGTTATCTTAATAGCATCAGGAAGTAGTCTCATAATAGAGAGAGAAGTAAGAGATTTTCCACTTCCAGACTCACCCACTAGAGCAAATATCTCTCCTTCTTCTATATCAAAGCTTATAGAGTCTATTAGAGTTTTATTTTTGGTTTTTAGGGTTAGTTTTTTTATTTTTAGTATTTTGTTCATTTATATCCTATCAAACATCATTACGAGGGTCAAGTACCGTTTGAACTCTATCTGAAAATAGATTAGCCGATAAAACCAATACAAACATAAACACAAAAGAGGAAAATAGAGACCACCAAACCATAGGCTCTCTAGCCATCTCTAATCGTGCTTGATTTATCATATTTCCCCAGCTATACATAGTAGGGTCAACACCTACACCTACATAAGATAAAACAGCTTCAGCCAAAACCAATCCACTAAAATCAAGTACAACTGATATTAATATAATATGCATAAGATTAGGGATAATATGTTTTCTAATAATTCCAAATGAACTAACCCCAAAAGCTTTAGATGCTGTTACAAACTCTATTTGTGATATTTTAAGAGTTTCAGCTCTAAGTAGTCGGCAAAGCCCTGTCCATGATGTTACTCCTAAGATTATAACTAAAAATAGTAGTCTCAAATCAGACCTCTCTAGTGTAGTCTCAAACCATTGAGGGTGATTATCCATAACTACTTGCATCAAAAGTACAGTTGCAGCGATTAATAGTACACTAGGGATTGAATTTAGAGTAGTATATATATATTGAATAATATCATCTATCCAACCCCTAAAAAATCCTGCACTAACTCCTAATGCTATAGCCATAGGTAACATAACTAAAGTTGTCAAAACTCCTATTAGAACACCTGTTCGTATGCTTTTTAGGCTCTGATATAGTACATCTCCACCAACTTTATCTGTTCCTAATACATGATAATCAAAACTCATAATATATAGCCAACTAAAAATAGTAATAAGTATAGAAAGTGAAATATAAGCAACTCTCCAAGGTATATCACTATCTTTTTTTCTATAATATTTTATATGCAACCAAATTAATAAGAAACTAATAATCCCCCCTATAACTATAGCTTTAATTGAGTTTAGAACAATATTACCTTTATGGACATACTTTAGAGGTTTATAAATTTGTGTTGTAGTACCATTATTTTTATCAACTGATATATCTTTAGAATACTCTGTTAATGCAAATGGAGCTGAGTATGTTCTCTCTTTATTTTTAATCCTATGTTCAAATGCCATATCCAATAGACTTACCATACTGCTTTGGTAGTTATCTGATGAGTCCATCTTGAACCTAAAATGAACTGAATCAAGAAGTGCAAAAAATAGATAAAAGAGTAAAACAATAGCCGAAGCCATAGCAATAGATGATTTGAAAATAGTATGCCACTGTTTTTTAACTTGTGGAGAATGTGAAATAACCCACCCCCAACCAATAATAGAAAATAGTAAAATCCATACCATAATATCTGTCCATAATAGAGTTAGTTTCATTTTTATCCTTAGTTGAGTTTAACTCTAGGGTCAAATAGTGTATAAGAGATATCTGTTAAAATAAGCCCAATAATATAAAGAACTGAACCCAAAAATACCATAGCCTTTACAATAGCAAAATCTTGTGCTTTAATCGCATCTATAGTATAACTTCCAAGCCCAGGTATTCCAAAAAATGACTCCATAATCAAACTTCCCATAAAAAGTGTAGGTATAACTACTACTACTCCTGTTAAAATTGGTAACATACCATTGGGTAGTAGATGTTTAAATAGTACAGATATTTCACTAAGCCCTTTAGCTCTTGCTGTTCGTATATAGTCTTTGTTTATCTCTTCTAAAAACAGACTTCTATACCATCTAACACTAGAACCAATCCCTGCAAATACACCTATCATTATAGGCAGTATCACAAACTTAATAGCACCCCAACCACTCTCATAACCAGATATTGGAACCCAATGCCAAAGTTTGGAAAATATAACTTGTCCTGCAATAATATAAAATAGAGACGATATAGACATAATCATGACAGCAATTATCATCATACTTGTATCCAAAACAGAACCTCTAAAAAGTACAAGAAGCAAAGCCAAAGATATATTAGTAACAAGTGCTATAATAAATGTAGGCAGAGCAATAGCTAGACTTGGCATCATTCTCTGTTTTATATCTTGAGCTATATTACGATTAGAATCAGAAAAACCAAAATCAAAACTAAAAAGTTTAATTGACTCTTGAACAAATAGTGTATCTGTGATTTTATCAACTCCTTTAGCCTTCTCATTGATAAATAGTGGTTTATCATAACCTTTTTGTTCTTTCCATGCCTCTATCATCTGTGGAGTTACCTGTTTAGCTCCTAATTGACTTCTTGCCATATCATCAGGTGTATTTACCATAAAAAATAGCATAAATGTAATGAGGTTTACACCAATTAGAATTGGTATTGCGTATAGTATTCGTTTTATTATATAGCTTAACATCTAGTTTTATTCTCCAATTACAGCTCTTTGTCTATTCTGATAAGCCCTATACAAAGGATAACTAATCAAAACTAAAAATAGAATAAAAACTACCATAGGCATTAAAATAGGCTTATTCCACTCCTCTATCTTTTTGTATCTAAGCTTACCATCTATCTTTTTATATTTTAGGGTATTGTTTGCCATAGCATTTGGAAAAATATTAGAAAACCAAGAGTGATATAGTGATAGTGATTTAGGATGTATTCCCCATACCCATGGACTATCTTTTTGTATTATGGCTATCATCTCTTTGATTTTTTCTAATCTCTCTGGGGAGTTTGACATAGTTTTTATCTCTTCAAATAGTTTATCAAATTTTGGATTTTGATAGTTTGAGCTATTAATCCCTGCTCCATTTGTATTTACTACTGCATTTTTACCATATAATAGAAATAAGAAGTTTTCAGGGTCTGGATAATCTGCATTCCAACCCCATGAGAATAGTTGAGCTTTGCCTTTTCTTACTTTGTCTTGGAAACGGTTATAATCAGTAGCTCTTATAACTAATTGGATACCTAACTTTTCAAACTGTTTTCTTCTCCAATCAAGTAATGCCCTATCATCTGCTCCACTTGAGGTTGTATCATAATATAAAACTAATGGTTTTCCTGTCTTTTTAGATACTCCATTTGGGTATCCTGCCTCGGCTAATAGTTTTTTGGCATACTCTATAGATTTTCTAACTCTTTTTCCATTAACCCAATGATATATAATAGGATTTGTCCCATCTTTTCCCTTTTGATAACCAAATATAGCTGGTGGAATTGGAGATTGAGCTGGAATACCTCTTCCATTCATAAATATAGATATATACTCCTCTTCATTTTGGGCTATGCTTATGGCTTGTCTTAGTTTTTGAGCCTCTTTGGTATATCCTCCTACTATGGGGTCACTCATATTAAATGCTAGATAAAATATACTAGGCTGAATTGAGCCACTCATTTTAATACCCTTTTGCTTCATAGTATTACTTAGACCCATATCTCCATTAGATGATATAGCTACTGCTTGGTCAAACGCTTCAGAGCTAATTCCTGATGCGTCATAATATCCTTGGAGAAATTTATTCCATAATGGGATAGACTCTTTTTCTAATGAATATACTACCTCTTTGATAAATGGTAACTTTTCCCCTTGGAAATATTCACTATGAAAATTTGGATTGACTTTTAGTATCATCTCTTGATTTGGATTGTTTTTAGCTAGATAATAAGCTCCTGTTCCTATGGGGTATGTATTTAGAGTTATATTTTTTTGAATTAACCCTTTTTGTTGATAAAATAGGTCTGCTTCCCAAGGTATAGGAGCAAAAAAGTTCATACTAAGCCAGTATAAAAATTGAGGGTATTTACCTTTGATATTTATCTCTAAAGTATAATCATCTATTGTTTTTACCCCTTTGATACTGTATTTACGCAAATCTAATATATCTGTATCTTTTTTGATTTTTGTAACTTTTTTAGAGAACTCTTCTAATCCTACTATATACTCTTGCATATTATCAAGTATTGG
>JANTFF010000066.1 GCA_024763575.1 Sulfurovum sp. | reverse complement strand
AAAGGAAATAAATTTGCTATTATATTAAATAATGTCTCCCAACAAGCTAATATAAATATACAAAAGGTAGCCACTCAAATGACAAAAGATGGAATACCAAACTACTATGGCTATCAACGATTTGGAGAAGATAGTAAAAGTTATTTACAAGGCAAAGAGATAGCCCACTCTGGCAAAAAACTAAAAGGAGCAAAAGAAAAGCTACTAGTTTCAGCCTACCAAAGTCACCTTTTTAATCAATGGTTATCCAAACGAGTATATATATCCAATATAATAGACAATAACAATATAGAGACAGCAATCAAGCGATTATCTTTTCCAAAAGAGTTAGTCAAAATTTTAGCAAAACAGGAAAATATATTTAAACTTTTTATTGGCGATGATATGAAATATTATCCTTATGGTAAATCTTATCCTCTTCAAGATTTTAATATATCATTACAAGAGTTCAAAGAGCATAAAAGTTCCCCAACAGGACTATTATGTGGCTCTAAAACAGATAGGTCAATGTCAGATGCTAGATATTTAGAAGAAGAGTTTGATGATAATGAACTCTACTCAGTAAAAGGTAGTAGAAGATATGCATGGATATGGCCCCAAAATTTAGCTTTTAGCTATAATGAAAAAAAACAGCAACTTAGGTTACAATTTTATCTACCTAAAGGCTCTTATGCTACAACTTTCCTAGAAGAGATAGCCAAAAGAAGTTTAAAATAATTTATGGAGATATAAATGAAAAATATATTTTTTCTAATAATAATATTTATGATTGTAGGATGTTCAAACAGAGGATTTTATAATCAGCCAAATCCAACAAATATTTCATCAGTTGAAAAAAAGGCTCTACTACAAGAGGCAAATATACTAAACAATAGAGGTGTACAAGCGTATAAAAAAGGAGATTATAAAACCTCTATCAAATACTATCAAAAGGCAATAGCTATTAAAGAAAGAGTATTAGGTGAAAATGATTTAAATACAGCCACTAGTTATAATAATCTAGGTCTAGCATACAAAAGAGATAAAAACTATCCTAAAGCATTAGCATATATATCTACAGCTCTAAAAATCAGAGAAAAGATATTAGGTAAAGAGGATAGTCAAACAGCCCAAAGTTATAATAATCTAGGAACACTATATGCCACTATGGGAGAGAGCGACAAAGCTATAGACTATACAAAAAAAACAGTAGAAATCAAAAAAGAGATAATAAGAAAAGAGCAAAAAGCAACAGCTACGGCTTATAATAATCTAGCCATTTTAAACGAAGAGATAGGAGAGTATAAAAAAGCTCTTACAAACTATTTAAAAGCATTAGATATAAACAAAAAGTTATATGGAGAAGAACACCCAATTACACAAAATAGTTATAAAAATATAGCACTACTATACTATACTATGGGTAACTATAAAGAGGCAAGTAGATATGCAAAATTAGCAAAGCACAAATCTGAAGAGATTGAGTTAGAACCTATTATTGTTAATGGTAAAAAGTAAATCTATCGAATAGATTTACTAATCTCTAAACCTAAATAATATATTTTAGAAGCCTTACTATTTTGAGTATGAGGTTGACAAACTATAATTTGGGCTTGTTGTTTAGCATACTCTTGATTATACTCCTCTCCACTAAGATTAGCTGAAGAGCTATAAGCGTATTCTAATCTATCAAGTAGTAGATTATGTTCAGTATCTCTTACTACACGAAAAGAGTATCTATTTGGCATAATAAATGTAGTCTGTTTAGAACGCCTAACTCTATTTTTATATTTTTGTGGAACTCTTGTAAATGATTTTAAAGTTTTTAGTGAATTTACAACTCTTATATAGTGTTTGTTGGGAAGTCGTTTTTTGGCTATATCTATTTTAGAGCTATCTTGTGAGACAAAACCTATTGTAGTATCTGTTGCTGTTAAATAGAGAGATTTTTTCATTTCAACTCGTTTTTGTAACATGGGTTATAAAACCCACGCTATAATAAAATATCAAATATTTTATTGCAAATAATCTTGTAAAGCTTTAGGTTTAATATCCCCATTTAAAGCTTTTAACTCTTTAATAGCCAAAACTGTAGCTTTAGCAGCTGCAATAGTTGTAAAGTAAGCTATATTTTCTCTCAATACAGATTGACGAATAGTTACTCCATCTACTTTACTACCTTGGTCTTCACTTGTATTAATAGCTATTGCTATATCTCCATTTTTAATCATATCATCTATATTTGGACGACCTTCTGATATTTTCAAAACTTTGCTAGAGTTTACTCCAGCATTTTCAAGTGCTTTATGTGTTCCACCTGTTGCTACTATCTCAAATCCTAAATTAGTAAACTCTTTACCAAGTTCACCTACAAACTTTTTGTCACTATCTGCTAGAGATATAAATATCTTACCCTCTAGTGGGATATTGTTTTTAGATGCAAATTGAGATTTGGCAAAACTCATACCGAAGTTATCACTAATACCCATAACTTCACCTGTACTTTTCATTTCAGGTCCAAGAAGTAGGTCAGAACCTGGTAATTTATTGAATGGGAAAACAGCCTCTTTAACTGCAACATCTCCTTTTAGATTTGGTTCCATTATCTTTTTATCAAAGTTTACTACACCAAATGTATCATAAAATTTCAATGCCTCTTTGAGGTCTCCTTGTATCATAACTCTAGTGGCTACTTTTGCAAGTGGAACACCTGTAGCTTTTGATACAAATGGAACAGTTCTTGATGCTCTTGGGTTTACCTCGATTAGATATACCTCATCTTCAAATATTGCATATTGAATATTCATAAGACCAACAACACCTAAACCTAATGCAATATTAGCTGTCTGCTCTTTTATCTCTACTAATAGTCTATCAGAAATAGAGATAGTAGGCAATGCACAAGCAGAGTCTCCTGAATGAATTCCTGCCTCTTCTATATGTTGCATGACTGAACCTATATATACATCTGCACCATCACTTATAGCATCAACATCTAGCTCTATTGCATTATTTAGGAACTTGTCTATAAGTACTGGTGCATCATTAGATACACTAACAGCCTCATCCATATACTCTTTGAGTTCACTATCTGAAAATACTGTTTTCATACCTCGTCCACCCAAAACAAAGCTTGGACGAACTAATACAGGATAACCGATACGATTAGCAACAACTATTGCATCTTCTTTAGTAAATACTGTTCCATTTGCAGGTTGCTTTAGACCTAAATCTTTGATAAACTTTGAAAATAGCTCTCTATCTTCTGCAAGGTCAATTACTTTGGCTGTTGTTCCAGAGATATTTGCTCCAATAGCTGTTAAACTCTTAGCAAGTTTCAATG
The DNA here is from genome assembly GCA_024763575.1 of Sulfurovum sp. Lineage (GTDB taxonomy): Bacteria > Campylobacterota > Campylobacteria > Campylobacterales > Sulfurovaceae > UBA1140. The sequence continues at coordinate 2,217 of JANTFF010000066.1, read as the reverse complement.
GAGTTTGACCCCCAAAGTGAACTATAACCCCATCAGGATTTTCAATCTCTATTACATTTCGTACATGTTCAAAATCAATTGGTTCAAAGTATAATATATCAGAAGTATCATAATCAGTTGATACAGTCTCAGGATTACAGTTATACATAATAGATTTAATTCCCATATCCTTCAAAGCAAAAGAGGCATGAACACAACAGTAATCAAACTCAATTCCTTGACCTATTCTATTTGGTCCACCACCAATAACCAATACTTTTTTCTCATCTGTAGTTAGGTTCTGTTTTGGCAGTTTCGTAATATTGGTAGTAGAGTATAGATATGGAGTTAGGGCTTCAAACTCTGCTGAACATGTATCTACCTCATTATACTCTAGCACTATCCCTAATTTCTCTCTAGCTGTATATATATCATTTTCACTTAGAGATAATCCATCTTTTTTATTAATTACTTGTGCTATCATAGCATCAGAAAAACCTTCTGATTTAATTTTTCTAAACTCTTTTTCATTTTTTAGAAGCTTTATATCCATAGAGTTTTCACTCTGAACTAACTCTTCAAACTGATATAGATACCATCTATCTATTTTACAAAGTTCAAAAATATTATCTACACTTTTACCTCTTCTTAGAGCCTCATAAACATATAAAATTCTATCACTATTTGGTCTTCTAATCTCACGAACCAACTTATCATCATCACAATCAACACTATCAAATCCAATAAGTCCAGTCTCCAATGAGATTAAAGCTTTTTGGAAAGACTCTTTGAATGTTCTACCCATACTCATAACTTCACCAACTGATTTCATAGCAGTAGTTAATGTAGAATCTGCCATTGGGAACTTCTCAAATGTAAATCGAGGAATTTTAGTTACGATATAATCTATAACAGGCTCAAAACTAGCAGGAGTCCCTGTAATATCATTTGTAATCTCATCAAGTGTAAATCCAACTGCTAAAAGTGTAGCCACCTTTGCAATAGGATAACCAGTGGCTTTACTAGCCAAAGCAGAACTTCTACTAACTCTTGGGTTCATCTCAATAACAATCATTCGCCCAGTATCAGGATTGATAGAAAACTGAACATTTGACCCACCAGTATCTACTCCAATTTCTCGCAAAATTTTAAAAGAGGCATCTCTCATTTTTTGATACTCTTTATCTGTCAAAGTAAGAGCAGGAGCGATAGTTATACTATCTCCTGTATGAACTCCCATAGGGTCAAGATTTTCTATAGAACAGACAATTATACAGTTATCTGCTCTATCACGGATAACCTCCATCTCATACTCTTTCCAACCCAAAAGTGACTCTTCTATAAGAATTTCAGATATAGGAGAGGCATCTAATCCACCTTGGACTATCTTTTTGTACTCATCTATATTATAAGCAACACCACTTCCCCCACCTGCTAGAGTATATGAAGCACGAATAATTAAAGGAAAACCAATATCTTTGGCTACCTCCATAGCCTCATCCATATTATAAGCATATTGAGAGATAGGTAAATCCATACCTATTTTTATCATAGCTTCTTTGAACTCTTGTCTATCTTCACCTTTTTTGATAGCTTCTGGATTTGCTCCCAAAAACTCAATACCATCAAGCATTCCTTGTTCATACATATCCATAGCCACATTTAGAGCAGTCTGCCCACCCATAGTAGGTAAGATTGCATCTACAGACTCTTTTTTGATAATTTTAGAGATAATTTCAGGAGTAATAGGCTCAATATAAGTTCTATGAGCAAATTCAGGGTCAGTCATAATAGTAGCAGGATTAGAGTTTATAAGTACAACTCTATAACCTAACTCTTTTAATGTTTTAGCTGCTTGTGTTCCAGAGTAGTCAAATTCACAGGCCTGACCAATCACAATTGGTCCAGAACCGATAAGTAAAATAGTTTTGATGTCAGTGCGTTTTGGCATGAAGTATTACCCTTGTTTTTAATTGAGGGATTATACTCAAAAGGTACTTATAGAGTGTTTTTTATATAGGAACCACTCATCTATCTTATTGCAAAATTTGGGTAAAAAATATTGAATTAATATAAAAACCCAAATAACCAAAGAGGAATTTTAGCTCCAAATCCAATCTCTATATCATTAGCTATAACAAAACAATATTAGAATATATATCTATAATATAAAATATTTTTAAATAATATAAAATATTTATAGTTTTTTTTAAACTAATAAACATATTAATATACTAA
>JANTFF010000065.1 GCA_024763575.1 Sulfurovum sp. | reverse complement strand
AGCTAATAGTGCTAATTATGAGATTGTAACAGTAAATAGAGTAAAAAGTAGAGTATTTGAAAAAAGTTTTGCCTAATTATAGTGTTGTTATTATCTCTATATCTTCACCTTTGCTTATTGGAGTATATAGAGATAATTTACTAATAGAGACTATAGAAAAAAATGAAAAAACATCTGATATACTACTACAAGTTTTAATGAATATTTATTCAAGATATAACTATAAAAAGCTCATTTATACCAATGGACCTGGAAGTTATATGGCTATCAAATTAACTTATATTACGCTTCGAACATTAGAGATTATCAAAGGTATTAAAATATACGCTTGTGATGCTTTTTCACTTAATCATAAAAATCCTATTAAAGCTATGGGGAAACTATACTTTATCAAAGAAAAAGATACTATAATAACAAAAAAATTTGATGAGGCTGTAGAACAACGGTTTAAATTACCTTCCATGTTGAGTGAAGTGACAATTTTTAGCAATAATGAACCGTTATATATTTTACCTGCCGTTTAATTAATATATTTAATTATAACATCAGCAAAGGAAGTGCTTTGTTTGTATCTGTACCTGCTACCTCTGCCAATCTAGGACCTGGATTTGATACCCTTGGGTTAGCAATCAATTTTCGTAATGAGATAATTATTAAACCATCAAGGTTTTTCTCTGTATCAACTCGTGGTGAGGGAGCAGAAAATCCACATATTCGTAAAAATATTCTTTTTATGAATATTTTTGATAAACAGTATAAAGCTTTAAAAGGTCGTAAAGATAATTTTCGCTTTGAATTTAACAATCGTATCCCTATATCGCGTGGTTTAGGTAGCTCTTCTGCTGTGATTACAGCTGCTCTTACAGCTGCTTTTGTAGCATCTGGGCAGAGATATAACAAACGAAAGATTTTAAATTTGGCTTTGGAATATGAACCTCACCCTGATAATATTACACCTGCTGTAATGGGTGGATTTAATGTTGCTTGTGTTGAAGAGCAAAAAGTATATAGTAAAAAAAGAAAAGTTCCTGATTATCTAAGAGCGGTTTTAGTAGTTCCTAATCGAACTATATCTACAGCAAAATCTCGTACAATTTTACCAGATATTTATAGAAAAGATGAGGTAGTCTATTCTCTATCTAGGTCATCATTTATGACTTCACTCTTTATGACAGAATCTTGGGATTTATTGAAAATTGCTTCAAAGGATAAATTGCATCAGACAAGACGAATGAAGCAGATGCCAGAACTTTTTGAAGTTCAAAAGGTAGCACTTAGTAATGGAGCATTAATGAGTACACTCTCAGGAAGTGGCTCAACTTTTTTTACACTCTGTTATGTAGATGATGCCTCTAAAATTCATAAAGCTTTAGAAATCAAGTTCCCAAAATATAGAGTTTTTACTAAAACACTTGACAATTATGGTGTAACTTCAAAGAGTTAATAACAAAAGTTGGGTATAATTATGCAAAAAAATGAACCTATACGAATGTGTATAGCATGTAGAGAACGAGACCTGCAAAAAAAGTTAATACGACTACAGCAAAATAATAACAATATTTTTCCTTACACTGGTCAAGGTAGAAGTTTTTATTTGTGTAGTCTTTGTAGTGAAAATGAAAAAAAAATAAAAGGCTTAGTTAAGCGTTTTCGACTCTCTACGGATGATAGTGAACGGTTTGTTAAGTATTTAAAGGAGTTGAATAAGAATGGATAGAATTAAAATCCAAGAGATAGCACAAGAGGCTGGAGCATCAAATGCAGTACTGCTTGAAAAAGCAAAAGAGTTAGGTTTTGATGTAAAAGCAGCTAATAGTACACTAACAGTTGAAGAGGCTGGAGTTTTAGTAGATTATGCTATCAATGGTGTAAAGCCAAAAGTAGAGAAAAAAGTAAAACCAAAAAAGGTAACTGTGGTTAAAAAGGCTACTGTTCAAAGACCTACTACTACAGAAGAGGCTAAAAAATCACCAAAAGATGATATTGTCACACAAAAGGTAAAAGAAGAGCCAAAAAAAGAAGCCAAAATAAAAAAAGAAGCTGAAATAAAAAAAGAGGTTAAAATAAAAGAAAAACCTGTAAGTAAAGAAGAAGTTGCAAAAAAGGAAAAATCAGAGGTTAAAAAAGTGGAAATACCTGTAGAAGAGCCTAAAGCTACTGTAAAGCCAAAAGTAAGAGTAAAAAGAAAAAGAGTTGGTATTACTGTTATCAAAAAAGCAGATAGAGAGAGACCAAAAATTAGAATAGTAGATGATAGAAAACCTGAAAAAGAGATTTCTGTCAAGAAAAAGACTCAACCAAAAGGTATGCCAACTCCTCCTTCTAAGAAAAAAACAAAAAAAGTAGCACAAGCTAAATCAACTGGTCAAAAGCTTAATTTTATGTCAAATTCAAGTTTTGGTAATGGACGAAATAGTGTCACGGAGGTAGAAGAAGAGCCAGAAGTAATGATGCTCGATTTCTCTGATAAAAATATCTATGAAGATATGTTAAAACAAGAGCAAAAAAGAAAAGAAGAGGCTAAAAAGAGAGCAGGAGCTAATACACAACAGGGTCGTGGTAGAAGTGGTAATCAACACCGAAAAAAAACATCAGGTCTTAGACGGGGTGGTAAACGAAAGAAATATATAAAAGAAGAGACTGCAGAGCAGATAAAATCTATAGAAATTCCTGAAAATGTAAGAGTTTATGAGTTTGCCCAAAAAGTTGGTAGAAGTACTGGTGAAGTTATAAAAGTACTTTTCACTTTAGGAACAATGTTTACACAAAATGACTTTTTGGACAAAGACTCAATTGAGATTTTGGCAGAAGAGTTTGATGTAGAGGTAACAACAATTGATCCATTAAATGCACTAGATTATGTAAAAACTTATGATGCTATAGAGGATAAAAATTTAGAAGAGAGACCACCTGTTATTACTATTATGGGGCATGTTGACCATGGTAAAACATCACTTCTTGATAAAATTCGTTCAACTAAAGTAGCAGCCAAAGAAGCAGGAGGGATTACTCAACATGTTGGAGCTTATCAAGTTACAAAAAATGGTAAAAAAATATCATTTATAGATACTCCTGGTCACTCAGCATTTACAGAAATGCGTTCAAGAGGGGCTCAGGCTACTGATATTGTTATTATTGTTGTAGCTGCTGATGATGGTGTAATGCCACAAACCAAAGAGGCAGTGTCTCATGCTAAAGCTGCTGGTGTACCAATTGTTGTAGCTATTAACAAAATGGATAAAGAGAGTGCCAATCCAGAATTAGTTAAAGGTCAATTGGCAGAGCTTGATATTACACCATCAGAGTGGGGTGGAGATTATGAATTTATCCCTGTATCAGCTCATACTGGTGAGGGTATAGATGAGCTTCTTGATACTCTATTAATTACAGCAGAGGTTATGGAGCTAGAAGCAGACCCTACTAGAAATGCTAAAGCTGTAGTCGTTGAGAGTTCCGTTGAAAAAGGTTTTGGTTCTATTGCAGATGTAATTGTCCAAAATGGTACACTAAAAGTTGGAGATAGTTTTGTAGTAGGTACAACTTATGGTAAAATCAAAACTATGATATTAGATGATGGTACTCGTACTAAAGCTATTACTCCAAGTACTCCTGCTGCTATTGTTGGACTCTCTGAAGTACCAACAGCAGGTGATATATTGGTAGTAATGGATTCAGAAAAAGAGGCTAGAGAGATTGCTGACAAAAGAGCAGAGTATGCAAGAACTAAAGAGCTTTCAAAAAGTCAAAAAGTAAGTTTGGAAGATTTATCGGCTGTTATTGCAGAGGGTAACTTAAAATCACTTCCTGTTATTATCAAAACAGATGTACAAGGTTCACTAGAAGCTATAAAAGGAACTCTAAGTGACCTTAAAAATGAAGAGGTCAAAGTAAATATTATTCATGAAGGTGTTGGTGGAGTAACAGAGAGTGATGTACAACTAGCAGATGCTTCTGAACACTCTATTATCTTGGGGTTCAATGTTCGCCCTACTGGTAGTGTCAAAAGAAAAGCCAAAGAGTTAGGTGTAGAGATTAAGACTTATTCAGTTATTTATGAACTATTAGATGATATTAAAGCACTTCTTGGTGGTATGATGAGTCCTGTTATATCTGAAGAGGTTACAGGTCAAGCAGAAGTCCGTGAGACATTCACAGTAGCTAAAGTAGGAACAATTGCAGGTTGTAAAGTATCTGATGGTACAATTTTGAGAAATGCAGGAGCTAGACTTATCCGTAATGGTGTGGTTGTTTATACTAGTAAAATTGCATCATTAAAAAGATTTAATGATGATGTAAGAGAAGTCAAACAAGGATTTGAGTGTGGTATTATGCTAGATAGATACAATGATATTAAAGAGGGTGATGTAATAGAGACCTTTAAAATGGTAGAAGAACAAGCTAGTCTGTAGTGAATAATTAATAGTGAATAGTGAAAAATGAGAGAAGAAGAGATAAAAAGAAAGAGAACAGAGTCGAGGTTAGTTGAACTAATTCCTGAAGCTCTTTCAACTATGAATGATAGCCGTATAAACGGCTTGAGTGTTACAGAGGTAGTCTGTAGTAGAGGTCGATATGATGCCAAAGTATATTTAGATAAATCATATTTAAATGAAGAAGAACAAAAAGATGCACTAAAACAGCTTAGAGTGGTATCAAACTATCTATCAACCTATATTAGAGATAGTGAAGGTTGGTTCAAAGCACCCAAATTTACATTTGAATTTGATGACCAGTTAGAGCGAATATCTAATATTGAAGCCCTATTCAAAGAGATAGGTAAAAGAAAAACCAAGGATAGTCAAGATGAGTCTAAATGAGCAGATAGCAAAAATTGTAAAAGCTAATGGAGCTAGTTTTTATGGAACAGAGACTGCACAAGAAGATGGTAGGACTATTTTTAGAGTTTATATCACTAAAGAGGGTGGAGTAAGTCTTGATTTGTGTGCTGAAATATCTAATGAGTTATCTCCATTTTTGGATGTTAATCCTCCTATGCATGGAGCTTATTACCTAGAGGTAAGCTCTCCTGGAATTGAGAGAAAACTAGAAAATCGAATACATTTCATGTCAGCTATTGGTGAGAGAGTCAAGTTCAAAGAGCATGGTGGAGATAAACTAAAAGGTATTTTGAAATCGGCTAACAGTAATAGTTTTGTAGTAGAAATCAAAGGTGAAGATAAATCTTTTGATTATGCAAATGTATCAAAAGTCAAAACCTATTTTGAGTGGAATAAAAAGTAGTGCTTTTCTTTTAAAGAAAAGCATATAATATTATTCGGTATATTTTGTAACCATAATACCAATTTCTGTTTTTTCTTCTTTTCTACTAAAAATTACCATAAATAATTCATAAAAAAAGTCTAACATCCTATTTTTCCTTATTGGTTTTTGTAACTCAATTATAGTAAATAAATAGTGATAAATTGTGAAAATCTTAAAAAATTTATAAGTTTTATATTTTAAAGGAGTATTTATATGAATAGTAATCAAATTTATATGCAATTAGCAATAAAAAATGCATGGCAGTATCAATTAAGAACTTATC
>JANTFF010000064.1 GCA_024763575.1 Sulfurovum sp. | reverse complement strand
AGTGTCTCATGTACTATAGCTTCAATAGTATCACACCCATTATCTATAGCCTCCAGAATATCACCAAAAGTAACTTCATAACATTTACATACAATATAATCTGATTTTAATTTACCTATCTCTTTTATTGTCATAGTATATTCCTTATATTGGAAATACAATATAACATTTTTTTATTTAAAAAAATGCATTTTTTGGATTTATATTTAAAATAGTTATCTAAAATTAAACTCTTTTAGATAACTTTCTTGTTCTCGTTACTGAACTGACTCTATAATTTGTGGTTTATTATCATCTGATATTTCAACCTCTTCTTCGATTACTTTATCTTTCATAGAAGACTCTGGTGGTGTGTCAACCTCTTTATCTTTTACTTTAGCTGTTGTAGTATCTTTTGCTTTAGTTGCATTAACTTCTGCTTTTGGAGTAGATGGTTTAACCTCACTATTTATACCTAAACAGCCTGAGAATATAAATATTCCCACTGCACCACTCAATAAAATTTTTGTCATATACTTCTCCTAATAATATTTTTCTCTTTGATAGAGAGTTAGATTATAATATATATCAGCTTTTCATGATATTAAAATTACTATTTTTGATGAAATACTAATTCTAAAAAACTATCTACTTTTAGTGATGCACCACCAACTAAGACACCATCGACACTATCTATAGAAGCAATTTCGGCTATATTTTCACCTTTGACACTACCACCATAGAGTATTGGTCTATTGACTCTCTTTTTTAGTGCATTATGTGTCTGCTCTATCTCTTTAGTTGTAGCACTTCTACCTGTGCCAATTGCCCAAATAGGTTCATAAGCTACTACAAAATTATTATAATCTGTATCTATTCCCTCAAATTGAGCCAAAAGATACTCTATAACTGCATCTTCTCCTTGCTCTCTAATCTCTAATGATTCGCCAATACAATATATAATCTCAAAACCCATTTTTTGAAAAAAAGCAAACTTTTTAGCTACAAACTCTTGACTCTCACCTAATATCTCTCTTCTTTCACTATGTCCTATAAGTATAGTTTTGATATTAAACTCATCTAACTGTTCAATTCCAACTTCACCTGTAAATGCTCCATTTTGAATAGGATACGCATTTTGAACACCTATAGTAAAATTACCACTATAGTTATCGATAGCTGTAAGAGGAGGAAAGATATATATCTTATCCTCTGGATTTTTATCTTTTAATTTTAGATTGAGCTTATTTATATACTCTCTTGTAGAAAATCGAGTATGGTTAGTTTTAAAATTTCCTGCATATATCATCTATTTCCTTATTAATCTGCCTGAAGTGCTGTAATACCTGGTAAATTTTTACCTTCAATTAAGTTTAAACTAGCACCACCACCTGTACTTACAAATGTCATCTCTTCAACATCTCCAGCTTTTTGTACCAAGTCAGCTGTATCTCCTCCACCAATAATAGTAGTAGCATAGCTATCTGCTATATCATGTGACATTTTTAGACTTCCTTTAGCAAATCTATCCATCTCATATACACCCATTGGTCCATTCCATACAATAGTTCTAGCATCATTTAAAACTTCACGAAAAAGTCTCGAAGAAGCGGGTCCAATATCAAGCCCCATCCAATCATCTGGTATCTCTTGCGCTGGAAGATATTTGGAAGTGGCATGTTCTGAAAATTCTGGAGCTACTACTACATCAACTGGTAGATAAAATTTAACTTTTTGTTTTCGAGCTTTTATCATAACTGTTCTAGCTTCATCTAGTAAATCATTCTCTACTAGTGATTGTCCAATCTCATAACCTTGGGCTTTGAGAAAGGTAAATGCCATACCACCACCAATAATTATTTTATCAACTTTATCTAGCAAGTGTCTAAGTGCTTCTAATTTCCCTGAAACTTTAGAACCACCAACAACAGCTATAAACGGTCTTTGAGGATTATCAATTGCTTTTTGAAAAAACTTAACCTCTTTTGCCAAAAGAAAACCAGCAGCTTTATGCTCTTTGTCAAAGAAATTAGCCATTGCTTCAATAGATGCGTGAGCTCTGTGACAAGCACCAAATGCATCATTGATATATATATCAGCCATATCGGCTAATTTTTTAGCAAACTCTTTATCATTATCAGTCTCACCTGCTTCAAAACGGAGATTTTCAAGTACAACAACCTCACCACTTTTTATATTTGCCACTTTTTCTTGTGCATCTTCTCCAATAACATCTGTTGTCAAGGTAATATTATGTGCAATTTTCAATAGTTTTTTGAGGCGTTTAACTACAGTAGCCAAAGAGTACTTCTCTTCATATACCCCAGCAGTTGGTCTCTCATAATGTGAAGCCAAAATAACTTTACAATCTCTATCAAGACAATATCGAATAGTAGCCAAAGCTCCTCTAATCCGTCTATCATCCGTAATGTTCCCATCTTCATCTTTTGGTACATTAAAATCACACCTTATAAATACTCTTTTACCATCTATATCCAAATCTTTAATCGTTCTCATTTTGTCTCCTTATTTGCTAATGTGAACAGCCATATCAACTAAACGACACGAATAACCCCACTCATTATCATACCATGATAGAACTTTAACCATATTCTCGCCAATTACTTGAATAGTATCCATAGCTACAACACTACTTCTCTCTTCTCCTACAAAGTCTTGGGAGACACAATACTCTTCATCTATACCCAAAATACCTCTGTGTGACCCCTCACTTGCATCTTTGAATGCTTTTTTGACCTCATCAAGTGTTACATTTTTATTAAGTGTTACAGTCAAATCGACTATTGAAACATCAGGAGTTGGTACTCTAATGGCTTGACCATTTAGTTTTCCTGCTAAATTTGGTAACACTTTTGATATAGCTTTGGCTGCACCTGTTGTACTTGGTACTAAGTTAGTAGCACCAGAGCGACCTTTTCTAGGGTCTTTTTTGTGTTTGCCATCCAAAATAGGTTGAGAACCTGTATATGAGTGAATTGTAGTCATAAGTCCTGATTTAACACCAAAGTTATCATCTAATACTTTTGCAACTGGTGCTAGTCCATTAGTAGTACAACTAGCATTTGAGACAATTGATTGACCTGCATAATCATCTTCGTTTGCACCAATTACAAATGTTGGTGTATCATCTTTGGCAGGAGCAGAAAATAGAACCTTTTTAATACCATTATCTAAATAAGCTTGAACTGACTCTTGGGTTAAAAATGCACCTGTACACTCCAAAACAAGCTCTGCACCAGCCTCTGCAAAACCTATTTTTGATGGGTCTCTCTCTGCAAATAGTTTTGCTTTAGTATTACCGATATTTACAAATCCATCTTTGACCGATACATCCATTCTCTTACCATGTACACTATCATATTTTAGACCATACTCTATAATATTTTCAGCTCCACTTGCATTAACTGCAACTAATTCAATATCATCTCTATCTGCTATAATTCTAGCAACACATCTACCAATTCTTCCCAATCCATTTATGGCTACTTTTACTGACATCTATTTATACCTTTAGTTTAATATGTTAAAATTACTAATATACTACATAATTAGAGGTTATTACTTGTTTAAACATAGAAAAGAGAGCGTTGCACTTTTTGGTGGTAGTTTCGACCCTCCACACTTTGGACATAGAGAGATTGTTAAATCTGTATTAGAAATATTAGATATTGATAAATTAATTGTAGTTCCTACATTTTTAAATCCTTTTAAAAATAAATCTCACTACTCACCACACAAACGACTAATACTCACTAAAAAAATGTTTCAAAATCTTCATAGCGTTGAAATCAATGATTATGAGATAAATCAGCAAAAAAGTATCAAAACCCAACAAACACTTAAATATTTTCAACAGCTATATAGTGTCAAATATTTTATAATTGGAGCAGATAATCTAAAAAATATTGATAAATGGTATAATTTTGAATATATAAACACTCAAATAACTTGGGTCATTGCAACTAGAAGTGGGTATGAATTAGATACCTCAAAACTAAGAGATTTCAAAATATTAAAAGTAGATGCACCTATAAGCTCTACAGAAATCAGAAACAAAAAGGATAGTATAAATATATGAATTTAGACGATAGAGTAGAAAGAATTATCAAAGAGTTAGATGAGAAAAAAGCAGAAGAGTTAGAGGTATTTAACTTATCAGATGTGGACTATATAGTAGATAGAGTAGTACTTGCTAATGCACTTAGTGATAAACACTCATCATCATTAGCAACTCACCTAAAAGACAAACTCAAACCACTAGGAGAAGAGTTTTTGCATATAGATGAGAGTGATGATTGGGTAGTAATTGATATGGGTGATATATTAGTACATATTATGAGTAGTCAAGCACGACAAACATATTCACTAGAAGAGTTTCTAACAGAAATTAGCAATAAAAAAATTACAGAGATATTCTAATGAATAGAGAACCTTGGGTAGCATATCTAGTAGTTTTAGTAGTTGTTATAGCAATGATGTATGGTAAATATCTAATCGCATTAGGAGATGATAAACCAAAAGATGAAGATAACTCAAAAAAGAGTTAAATGTTCTCTTAATTCATTAAAAGGCAAAGAAATTTTCTCCTCAAACTGAGAAGAGTTAAAAGTTCTCTGTCTTTTAGCAAGTCGTGCAGTATTGATTATAATCTTTTCTCGTAACTCATCAACACTATAAATACCATTAAAATAATCTAAAACTTCCCTAATCCCTATAGCTTTCATACAGTTAGGTGCTTGTGTATATTTTTTCTCTAAGAATGCTACCTCATCAATGAGTTCCATATCTAACATCTTTTGGGTTCTAATTCTAATTCTATCTCTAAGCATATCTCTATCTAAAACTATCTCATATATTGGCAAAGACTCTATAATAGTTGGTTGAGGTGGATTAGATAGGAAATACTCTGTAGGAGTTAAACCTGTCTCAAAATATAGATTTAACATCTTCTCTATACGATAATAATCAGTAGTCTCTATATTTTGCATATACTCTTTGTCTATTATATATAGCATATTATGAGCCTCTTTGATATTTTGACAAAGCTCTTGTGTTAGTTGGTAACTTTTCTCTGAAATAGTAGGCATAGGGCTAATTCCATCTATTAAACTTTTGAGATAAAAACTTGTCCCTCCAACAATTACCAGTCCCCTACCCTCTGCTATAGACTCTTCTCTAGCCTGTTTATAAAGCTCTATAAATAGAGTTACATCAAATGACTCATTAGGATAGATAACATCAATTCCATAATGTTTTACTCCTGCCCTCTCTTCTACTGTTGGTTTAGCTGATACTATATCTATCTCTTTATATATAGCCAAAGAGTCTAATGATAGAATATTAAAATTATATTTTTTGGCATACTCTATTGCCAATTCTGTTTTACCTGATGCTGTTGAGCCTATTATAGCAATTTGATTAAATAAATACATTTAAAATAATACCATAATAACTAATAAGTTGACATACTCCCCATGCCTAAAGGCAGGGGATTCTAAGCTCAAACAACACTAGCCTAAAAAAATAGGTCTTACGATGTCTCACTTAAGAGTCGA
>JANTFF010000063.1 GCA_024763575.1 Sulfurovum sp. | reverse complement strand
GTTAGCAATACCCCAATCATAATTAAATATTCTATAATATTAAATTTTTCGTCCCAACCATTGAGGATGAAGATATTTACTATACTCATATAAAATAGTAGTAAACTCACTCTCAAATTTCCACTCATAAAAAGCATATTTATCATCTTCTCGTTTGAACCTTTTATTGATAGAGTAAAAATATCCTCCATAATTTAGTGTCCTATCTATATGTTTGATATAATATTTGGCATATACTTTAGACATCTCTGACATCGAATATGTATCAATAACCAAATCAACACTAGAGTTTGGAATATATGGACTAACCCATGGTGGAATAAGTATAAAATCATACTGGGCTATAAGTTTATCAAACTCATCTAATCTATCTATAATATCACTTAGATAAGCTACCTTTTTATTGGGGAAGTTATAGGCTATAAAATATCCACAATAGGTTAATGTCTCTGGTAAATCTAGCAGTATATGACAACTATTTGGAATATAAGATTTGAGTATCCTTGCTAATCCTCCATATCCTGCTCCTATCTCCCAAATTACTGGTCGTTTTGGTAGTTTAGTATTTTTTAATAAATTATCAACCATAATTGAGTGAAATAGAAGTCGCAGACTTAGCCTAATACCTCTATAGTGAACTGATAGATTATTTCCTGCATAACTCTCTGATAGACTCAAAAGTATCTCTTTTTGTACTATTTTGGCATGTCTATGATACTCCAATACTAAATCAATTGATTTTAGATACGAGATATAATAACCAAAATCTCTATTGACTACCAAAAATTGGTCTCTGACAATATTAGCAGGTAGCTCTTTTAGTCCTCTAAAGTTGACTAAATACTCTTGATTGATATTGCCTTGCTGGTCAAACAGTTCTCTTTTGAATGCTTGAGTCATCTCTTCCCACCATGAGGCTCTATCAAATTTATCTGGGTCTCTATCATTGGCTAAGAAGTATGATTTTTCTATAGTTTTAAAAATATCGTTATCTACTGTTCTATCTTTTTTTAGTTCTACTAATGGTGGTTTGGGATGGGGTACATCATCATTTCCTATTGCATAAATAGAGTGCATATCTATATTATCAAAGCCATCTAATAGTATCCGTTTTTTAAATATTACTCCATTTGATATTAGAGCTATAAACTCTCTAAGAGCAAAACTAATTCGCCCTACAAAACTATAAAATTTAATCGGTTCTAATGGACAAAGTGGTGATACATCATTACTAAGTAGAAATTGTGATTGGGGTTGATAGACTATTTTTTGATATAGATTTTTGACCTCTTTTTTTAGGAAAAGTGGTCGTTTAACTAACCACTTAATAGTATATATGATATTTTTCATTTAATTGCTAATATTCCCTCAAAAGGACCAAATTTTGCAACACTCATAACATCTACAAATCCTGCTCTTTTGAGCATATCTATGTTACCTTGTGTAGAAAATGGTTCTAGTACTCCTTTGAGACTTCTTGATTTTTGTATAATTTCTTCAGAACTATAACCCTGCTCTAGTTTATACTCATTATAAATACCTGTCATAATGTCTTGAAATCTAGCATCAGGAGCTCTAACCTTTTCAAAATATAAAAATGCACCACCCCAATTTAGACTTTGATATATTTTATCTATCAAAAGTTGTCTATGACTTGGACGAATAAACTGTACTACATAATATGAAGTTATAAAATCAGATGGTTTGAAATCATACTCTAATACATCAGTATAAATAAAATCCAAACTGTCCATTTGGTATCTATCTTTTGCACTATTTATCATATCCTCTTCTATATCTAAACCAATAAACTTGGAACCTCTATCTGTAAATCTTTGTGCAAGTTTATATGAGAGTACTCCTGTTGAAGTACCTATCTCATAACATATAGAGTCATCTTTGACAAAATAGTCACTAATTTTTAAGATAATATCATGTCCCTCATTATATAGAGGAACTGATTTTTTGACATGCTCTTCAAAATCTTTTACCATCTCACCTGAAAATTTCCAACCTGCATTTTTTGTACTTATATTATCACCAACTAAGTTTTCACTCATGATAGTCCTTTATACTTTTTTGATTATTCTTTTATTTTTTAATAAAAATACTACTATTAATAATAAATATATAAATTGAAAAACTAAAAACAACTTTCCAATACCAACACTATTTGACTCTTTTTTAGGATTTGAACTGTTTATATTATTGCATTTAGATATATTTGTATCAACACTAGATAACATCTTGACATCATCTATCAATCCACTATTACGAACCTCAAATGAATTAACTGCTACTAGAGTATTATTTGGTTCAAAATCTTTTATATCTTCATCTAAATCTCTTGTAACACTCTGCCAAAGTCCTAGTTCATTGATAGGGTTATCTCCTGACCATACAGAACCGATTGCTCTATCATCACCTAATCCATGATGAATTGTAAAGCCATTTTCTATTAGACCTAAATTATCTTCGCCTAATGTGTAGATTAAATCTCTAGCACCATTTTTACTTTGGATATGGACTCTAAACTCAAAAGCTTTTAGGTCTTGGATTACTCCTCTA
Source organism: Sulfurovum sp. (assembly GCA_024763575.1). Classification (GTDB taxonomy): domain Bacteria; phylum Campylobacterota; class Campylobacteria; order Campylobacterales; family Sulfurovaceae; genus UBA1140. The sequence goes on along the minus strand of JANTFF010000063.1, from coordinate 3,049 downwards.
GTATCAAAAATTTCAGGTTCACTCCCAAAACCTCTAAATTTCCACTGTAATATCTTACAAGAACTATTATTGATACTCAATTTATAAGCACTATTTATCCCATCTCCTTGTAAACTTATAACTCTATTTTGTTGATTTTTGCTATCAGATATATTTGTAACTGTAGCATCTGATGAACTATTATCTAATATAGTCCAATTTTTAACTTCATTTGAGCCATCTTCATAAATAATCTCTTTTGGACTATAGAGAATAATATCATCTAATCTTCCACCATTTCCACCACTATAGATAAATCCATTAACAGATATTATGCTATTATTTGGTTCAGCATCTTTTAAATCTGCTTCCAAATCTCTAGTTACTCTTCTCCATCGTCCATCTATTGTAGATTTGCCTATACCGTGATGAATACCATTTTGGAAACCATGCTTCAAACCTCTACTTGGTGTACTCACATAAAAAAGGTATCTAAGATCATCTGTAGTTTTGACTATTACATATATAGTATAAGGTAGAGTAGTTTTCATTTTCCATGATATACTCTTCTCTCCTATAATAGTTAATGCTCTATCTCCACCTGTTGCACCAATCTTATATGAACCACCACCTTTTAATTCTATAACTCTACTGTTAATCTCTTTATCATATACATTAGAGATATCATCTGCTTCTCCTTGGACTACTCTCCATAGAGTAGTAGTCCCACTTTCACCATCTTCTATAACTGTTTTGGCTTCTAATATAGAAGAAAATATTAATAATAGTAGTAAAAGTTTAGAATGCTTTAATATCATCTATTCGTCCACTTCCACGAATTATAAAACTACTAATAGATATAAGTTTATTTCCTGCTTCTGCATTTGATATATCTTTAGCTAAATCTCTGGTGATTGTATGCCATGAACCATCTGATGTATTGGCTCCTGCACCTACACGAATATAACTACCATTTAATCCTCTATCATCATCTCTTGGAGTATATACTAAGTATCTTCGTCCATTTGAAGTTTCTGTCTCTATATATATAGTAAAAGGCTCTGCATAGTTCATACTCCACTCTATGTTATGATGGGTTATATCATGCCAGTTATTATTTTGGGCTTCTCTTAATCTATATCCATCTCCTAATCCTTGACCTTGAAGTTGAATAACTCTACTACCTCTTGTAGCATCTACTACATTGGTTATATTTGCCTCTCCTGAAGCATTTGCATAGATACTCCAACCATTGGTAGTGTTATCTTCTGCATCTTCATAAACTACAGGGCTATATGTCAACATAGTTTTTATATCATCTATTCGTCCTGAGCCACGAATTAAAAAAGCATTAAGTGCTACTATATGATTATCAGGTTCAAATAGATGTAAATCTTCTTCTAAATTACGATATATTGTATGCCATGAACCATCTGATAGATTAGAACCTAATCCAAATCTAATATAATTACCAGATTTTCCTCTATTCTCATCTCTTCTCTCATAATTCATATATCGTACACCATCTGTTGTCTCCACTGCAATATATATACTAAAATTCTCACTATAATTCATACTCCAACTAATAGCTTTATGGTCTCTACCATTCCATTTGCCATCTCCTGTTCTTCGACCTATCTCATAACCATTTGCTATGCCATCTCCATGTAACTCTATTACTTTACCTTTAGTAGTATCAATTACATTAGTTATAGTTGCTCCTGCTGGGTCACTGTCATAAACATGCCAACCCTCTATAGTTCCATCCTCTGCATCTTCATAAACTATGTCATCTTTTGGATTAGGAATAACTGGTCTTGATAACATTTTGACATCATCAATCAAACCACTTCCCATAACTTCAAAAGAGTTTACAGAGATTAACTCATTATTTGGTTCAAAATCTCTTAAATCCTGTTTCAAATCTCGTGTAACAGTCTGCCAAAAGTCATTTACAGCACCGAAATCTCGTCTCTGTTCCCAACCATTTTGACCCATAAGGGAGCGTCCACCCATCTCATGCCAAATAGTTGTACCATTATTAATAATACCTCCACTTGGATAATAGTTATTACTATTTGTATATAATAGTTCTCTATCCCCTAGTGTAGTATGTACTTTAATAGATACTGAATAGGTTTCATAAAATCTACTTTTCCATTGTATAATACTCTCTTGGGTATTATTCCAATTAAGTGGTTTTAATTGATATTTATTATTTAGTCCATCTCCTTGTAGTTTAATAACATCACCATGAATATGGTTACCTTGTGGGTCAGTTATAACTGATATATTAGCATCTGCTGGGTCATTATCTGATACTATCCAATCATTAATATTACTACCATCAGAATATATATGTTCTGTTGGGTTATATAATAAGATATTATCTATAGATACATCAGCCCCAGCATATATAAATCCATTAACAGCCAAAAGCTCATTATCAGGTTCTGAATCTTTTAAATCCCTCTCTAAATCTCTAGTATATGTACGCCATACATTTTTGTATTCACTATGGTTATAACCACCTAAACCGTGCAAAATTCCACCCTCTACACCATGTCTTAGAATTCTTTTTGGTAAATCATTATAGAAAAGGTATCTTGTTCCATTAGTAGTACTAACAACTACATATACTGTGTATCTGCTTCCCATAACCATTTTCCAAGATATAGTCTTCTCTGTAGTGTTATTCCAAGCCGAGTCACCTGATATTGCCCCCAATATCCAAGGACCTCCACTACCTTGTAATCTGATTACTCTACTATCTTGTGAAGGACTGTATATATTAGTTGCAGGTTGTCCATTTCCTTGTATCCTCCAACCATCAGCTAAACCATCTTCTCCATTTTCATAAACTGTTGTAGCATTTGAGATTGTAATAAATGTTAATATTAGTAAAACAGCTATTTTTTTCATTTTTTATTCCTTTATTTTTATATTTAATAATTATTTTTTATATTATTATAAGTTTATAGATATATATTTTAGCTTAAAATGCTACAATATCATCTAATCTTCCTGAACCTCTAACAATTATAGAGTTTATAGATATAAGCTCATTATT
>JANTFF010000062.1 GCA_024763575.1 Sulfurovum sp. | reverse complement strand
GAGATAGTTGAAAAAGTAGCATCTAAATTTAAATATATAATGGAGAATATCTTGGAGTTAGATATTCCTTTGGAGTGTTCTGTGAGTATTGGGGACTCTTGGGGAGAGTTAAAGTGAGAACGCTAAAACAAAACTTAAAATTGTGAAGAAATATAAATTATATTGTGGGTTTTAAACCCACAATTTAAAAAAACCTAAATTTGAGGTCCAGCAGTAGAGTAATCAAACTCACTTCCATTATCATTATAACGGTCAAAGTTTTTAATAAACTCACCAGCCAAATCTCTCAAAGTCTCATTTAATTTTTCTTCACTATCCCATGTATTTTTAGGATTTAATATAGCATTATCTGCAATTCCTTCTAATGTTTTTGGGAACTGTAGATTAAAGATAGGTAGAGTATCAAACTGGGCATCATTGATTGAGCCGTTTAGAATACCATTGATACACGCTCTAGTATCTTTGATACTCATTCTTTTACCTTGTCCGTTTAGACCTGTATTTACTAGATATACATGTACTCCATGTTTATCTATCTTTTCACCTAAAAGTTTAGCATAAGTAGTTGGGTGCAGTGGTAAAAATGCCTCTCCAAAACATGCAGAGAATGCTGTAACTGGCTCTGTAATTCCTCTCTCTGTTCCTGCTACTTTTGCTGTATATCCACTTAAGAAATAGTACATAGCTTGTTCTTTTGTAAGCTTAGATACTGGAGGTAAAACACCAAATGCATCATAACTCAAAAAGATAATATTTTTTGGGTGTCCTGCTTGTAAATTCTCTTTGTGATTAGCTATATGTTCAATAGGATAAGAGACTCTAGTATTTTCTGTTTTAGTTTTATCAGAGTAATCAACAACACCCTCTTCATCAGAGACAACATTTTCCAAAAGAGCATCTTTTTTAATTGCACCAAAAATTTCTGGTTCACTTTTTGGGTCTAGGTCTATAACTTTTGCATAACATCCACCCTCAAAGTTAAATACTCCATTATCATCCCAACCATGTTCATCATCACCTATCAAAGCTCTTTGTGGGTCTGTTGATAGAGTAGTTTTACCAGTTCCTGATAATCCAAAAAATAGACATACATCATCATCTTTACCTACATTGGCTGAACAGTGCATAGATAGTTTACCCTCTAGTGGCAACCAATAGTTCATCATAGAGAAAATACCCTTTTTCATCTCTCCACCATACCATGTTCCACCAATAATAGATATATTTCTCTCTACATCAAAACATACAAATACATCAGAGTTTAGACCATGCTCTTTATAATCTGTATCTGTTGTTTTACATGCATTATATACTACAAAATCAGGTTCAAATGTTTCTAACTCTTCTTCTGTTGGACGAATAAACATATTTTTGACAAAATGTGCTTGCCATGCAACTTCAGAGATAAATCGAATAGATTTTTTACTAGCTTCACTTGCCCCAGAATAAACATCCATAATATATAAATCTTTTCCTGAGAGTTCATCTTTTGAAATTTCAAATAGTTTATCAAAAGTCTCTTTGTCTATTTTTTTATTGATTTTACCCCAAAATATATGCTTATTTGATGGCTCTTGGTCAACAAAATATTTATCTTTTGGACTTCGTCCTGTAAATATACCAGTATCACATATAGCTGTACCAGTTGATGAGATTTTACACTCATTTTTATCTATTTCATGTGCTTGAAGTTCATCATAACTTATATTATAATAAACCTTACCAATATTTTTTAGTCCTAGTTTGTCAAGACCATTTGGTGTCTTGGTACTCATCTCTTTTACCTTCTTTGTATAAATAAGTTGTTTTGCAATATAGCAAATCAAATTAGACCAAAATCTAATTTAATTTACTATACTATATCAATAGTATAATTTTTAAATTATACTATTGAATAGAGATTAAATGGCTCACTGTTTTATTCTATTTAAATATAGATAATAGAACACCAGCTGCAACTGCTGAACCGATAACTCCAGCAACATTTGGACCCATTGCATGCATTAATAATACATTTCCTGGTCTCTCTTCTGAACCGACTTTACTTACAACTCTTGCTGCCATTGGTACAGCTGAAACACCAGCTGCTCCAATTAGAGGATTGATAGGCTCTTTTGAGAATTTGTTCATAACCTTTGCCATAAGAACACCTGCGGCTGTTCCTACTGAAAATGCGATAAGACCAATAATCATAATGCCTAAACTCTCTAGTACCAAGAATTTATCTGCTGCTAGTTTAGAACCAACACCTAATCCTAAAAATATAGTTACAATATTAATCAATGAATTTTGCATAGTATCACTTAATCTATCAATAACAGCAGACTCTTTAGCAAAATTACCAAATGCAAATGCACCAATTAGTGGAGTTGACTCTGGCAAAATTAGGATAGATAACATCAATACAACAATAGGGAAGAAAAGTTTTTCTAATTTATGAACTTTTCTCTGTACACCCATTTGTATTCGTCTCTCTTCTTTTGTAGTCAATGCTCTCATGATTGGAGGTTGGATTACAGGAACTAGTGCCATATAAGAGTAAGCAGCAACTGCAATCGCACCTAACATATCAGGAGCTAGTCTATTGGCAATAAAGATAGAAGTTGGTCCATCAGCCCCACCAATAATACTAATAGCACTAGCACTTTGTAAATCAAATCCTAACATAACAGCACCTACGAGTGAACCAAAAATACCAAATTGAGCAGCCCCTCCAAGAAGTGCAGTTTTTGGATTAGCAAGTAGTGGACCAAAATCTGTCATAGCCCCTACACCCATAAATATAAGTAGTGGGAAAAACTCATTTGCTATACCCATATTATATATAACACCTAGCATTCCCTCTGGTCCTGCCATGTGTGCTAATGGGATATTTGCCAACAGTCCACCAAAAGCTATTGGAAGTAGTAGTAATGGCTCAAATCCTTTTGCAATAGCTAAATAAAAGAGTAAAAATACAATTAAAATCATAATAACACGACCCAAAGATGACTCAAAAGCACCCATTGGTCTCTCTTTTGATGCACCTGCTGGGTCTGATGTAGTCTCTCCATCATCTGTATTAAAAATAGCATATAAACCAGTAGTTTCCAAAAAGCTACCTGCTAACTGTGAAACACTTTTTGACTCATAAGGTTTTTTCTCTACACTCTGTTCGCTATTGCTTTCATGATGTGATTGAGCCTCTTCGGTTGCCATAGAGAATGAACTCACAGCAACTAGAGCAAATAGTAATGATATGAAAATTTGTCTAATTTTCATAATCTACTCCATAGTAGCAAGAAGCTGACCATCTACAACAGCATCATTAACATTTACATCAATAGATTTAATTACACCAGCTTTTTCAGCAACAATATCAATCTCCATTTTCATAGCTTCTAATATCATTATCTGCTCACCTTCAGTTACACTCTCTCCTGCTGATTTTAGAATTTTCCAAACATTACCTGGAGTTTGAGAGTTTATCTCTATTGAACCTTTACCACCTGTTGCTACTGGTGCTACTGTAGGTGCTACTGTTGTAGGGGTTACTTGAATATCTGCATTACCCTCTGCTACCTGTACACTATATTGTTTACCATCAACCACTACTGTATAATTACCACTCATCTCTTCTCCTCCTTGTTTTTCTTGATTATTTTCTTTACCTTTTCTTACCATTAAAGGGCTTTCACCTTTTAGGAAATCTATACCTTTTCTATCACATGCTGCTGCTATAAAAATATTCTCTTCAGTTGTCTCTAACTCTTCATCTTCAAGAACTTTTGTCCAATATGCAATTGATTTTGTTACCTCTTTATCAGATAAATCTAATGGATTTTCTGTGGTTGGTTCTAATTTTAATTTTTCAGATGCCAATTTAACTATCTCTTCATCAGCAGGAACAGGTGTTTTACCAAAGTAACCTAATACCATTCGTCCATAACCAGGGGCTATCTGTTTCCATTTTCCAAACATAACATTTGAATAAGCTTGTTGCCAATAGAATTGACTTACAGGTGTAACTGAAGTACCATATCCACCTCTCTCTACTACCTCTTTCATCTCGCTAATAACCTCATCAAACTTATCAAGGTTTCCACTATCTCTCATCATTTGAGTATTAGCGGTCAATGCACCACCTGGCATTGGTGAGAATGGGATAAGAGGAGATACTTGTGTAGCTTCTGGTGGTATCATGTAATCAGCTAAACACTCTTTTAATCTATCTTCATATTTTAAAATTTTACTTAATTCCAAATCACCAAGATTATAGTTAGTACCTTTTGTAGCGTGAAGCATTGTCAAAATATCTGGCTGACTAGTCCCTCCACTTACAGGTGATGCTGCCATATCAATACCATTAGCCCCAGCTTCAAGTGCTGCTAGATATGAAGCTACAGAAACTCCTGCTGTCTCATGTGTATGAAGTCTTAAATGAACTTCTTCTCCCAATACTCTTCTAGCCATAGATATAGTCTCATAAACTTTGTTTGGATTGGCTGTTCCTGATGCATCTTTGAAACATAAACTATCAAACTCTATTCCAGCATCTAGCATATTTCTCAAAGTTTTCTCATAGAATGGTACATCATGCGCCCCTTTACAACCTGGTGGTAAATCCATCATAGTTATAACTGCTTCATGATTTAGACCATGTTTTTTAATACAAGATGCACTATATGCTAGATTGTTTACATCATTTAGAGCATCAAAGTTTCTAATTGTTGTTGTACCATGTTTTTTAAACATTTTAGCATGTAGGTCAATTAACTCTCTACTACCAGTCTCCAACATAACAGTATTAATACCTCTTGAGAGAGTCTGTAAGTTTGCTTCAGGACCTACTATCTCTCTAAATCTATCCATCATCTCAAATGCATCTTCTTGAAGATAAAAATAGAGACTCTGAAATCTAGCTCCTCCACCAAACTCAAAGTGATTAATACCTGCACTCTTTGCTGCTTCTACAGCAGGAAAGAAGTCATCCATGAGAACTCGTCCACCAAAGACAGATTGAAATCCATCTCTAAATGTGGTGTCCATCACATCAATATATTTTTTTGCCATCTTATACCTTCATTTATGATTTATTTTTACGAAATTCTGCTACTGCGGCAATAATTGCGGCAACTGTTCGTTGTTCATCGTCACTAGTAGAGGATACTGGTGTAACCGACGATTTTGGAGTAGTTTCGGGAAAATACTTATTGATAAGTTTAGCTTGTAGTTTAATAAGTTGTACAAGGACAATTAGGAATAGAAATACAACCCCCATACCAAGTACCATAAACTTAAAAGCTTCTGCTATATAATTTACTTCAGCCATAAAAAACCTTTTTACTTCTATAGATTTATTTTATAGCTGTATTTTAGACAATTTTTACTTTCATAAGCTTAATTTATCTTCTCTTTCTCTGTCTATTAGTTTTCTGTGCTACTTTTTGTTCATATTGATACTCATCTATCATACTATTTACACTATCTAGGTCATAACCAATTTGTAAATTAGCTGTAGGAGGATTATCTTTGATAAGAATAGTAACTACTCTCTCTACAAACTCATGATAATCCATATCTTCCATCTTATCTATAAAATCAATTGCCAACTCATCAATCTGAATATCTTTAACTTTTTGCTCTAAAGAGGTAAAATCAACAACACCATCACTATTTTCTATCTCAATAGTTGCCAACTTCATATCAGCACCTACCTCTTTTTGAATTCGTTGAAGTTCTCTAAACTCTTCTGTA
>JANTFF010000061.1 GCA_024763575.1 Sulfurovum sp. | reverse complement strand
GATGGTATGGAGGTTACTCAATTTACATATTTTCAACAAGTTGGAGGTATCTCTTGTGACCCTGTGGCTGTTGAGATTACTTATGGTACAGAGAGACTTGCTATGTATCTACAAGGTGTAGAGAGTGTATTTGATATTGTTTGGAATAGACAAGGTGATAATATAACTACTTATGCTGATGTACATAAAGAGAGTGAATATGAGTTTTCCAAATACCATTTTGAAGTGGCTAATGTAGAGAAATTATTAAAAGATTTTGATGACGCTTCTGCTGAGTGTAAATTATGTTTAGATGAGGGATTACCTCTTCCTGCTTATGACCAATGTATGGTAGCTAGTCATGCGTTTAATGTTTTGGATGCTCGTAAGGCTATCTCACAAGCACAAAGACAGAATTATATTTTGAAGGTTAGAGAACTCTCTATTGGGTGTGCAAAGCTTTATAAAGAACAAGAAGTTGAGCGAAATGCTCGTGTAAATGCATAATGAAAATAGAAGACATATATAACCAACTAGACACCATTAGCCCATTTGAATTACAAGAGAGATGGGATAACTCTGGTCTTCTTGTAGGAGATATGGAGCGAGAAGTTAAACATATAGCCTTATCTTTGGATATAGATAAAGATATGGTTGAGAAGGCAAAAGAGGATACACTTTTTATAGTTCATCATCCTCTAATATTTTCAGGATTAAAGCAGTTAGATTTTTCTATATATCCATCAAATCTATTAGAGATTATGGTTAAAAATAGATTATCACTTATCGCAATGCACACCAATTTTGATAAAACTCATCTCAATAAATTTGTATTTGAAAAGGTGCTAGGGTTTAAGTGTGACTCACAAAATGATTTTATCTGTAAAACTAAAGGCAGATGGACAAAAGATGAACTATTAAATCATCTAAAATCCAAATTAGGATTAGAGACTCTGCGTTTAGTTTCTCCTAAAAATATAATCAATTCTATAGCTTTGACTACAGGTTCAGGAGCTTCACTTATAGATGAGGTTGATGCTGATTGTTTTTTAACAGGTGATATAAAATATCATGATGCAATGAAAGCTATGAGCCAAAATCTGATGATGGTTGATATTGGACATTATGAGAGTGAGAAGTTTTTTGTAGATGTATTAATGAGTGAGTTGGAAAATTTATCTCATTTAGCTATAATTTCACAATCAAAAAACCCATTTGAAATAGTTTAAGACATTTTTCAACAATAGGTACTACTTAAAATTATTGTAAACTCCCAAAGGATAGAGATTGAACAAACATTTAGACGAGTTAATAGAACTTTCAAAATTAGATAAAGCAATAGATGATTTTACACCACAGATTGAGGCATTAAATAGAAAATTGGCACGGAGAACTCAAAAGAGAGATGATATTGCTAAAAAAATTGCAGATATTAATCTAGTAATAGAAGATGCCAACTCAAAAATTGCCTCTTTTGAAGAGCAGATTAAAGCATTGAATGAGCAGTTAATTTTGGGTACAGCTAAAGAGAAAGCTGTTAAAAATGAAAAAGAGATGAAAGCTCTACAGATGGAAGCAGAACTTGCAAAAGAGAAGATAGGCTTTGCAAATGAAGAGATAGAGAGACACAATGAAATTCTTGAAAAAAAAGAAAAAGAGTTTGAAGAGGTAAACAAAGAGTTAATCAAAGCAAATGAAGAGTTAGATAAAGTCTCAACTGAAGTTTCAGCAAAAATGGGTTCAATAGAAGAGGAGAAAGCTAAACTATTTGCAACACGAGAGAAAAAAACTATGGCTCTTGATAAAAAGATTTTAGCTTTTTATGAGAAAATTCGTGTTTGGGCTAGAAATACAGCTGTTGTTCCTGTTAGAAAACAGGCTTGTTATGGTTGTCATATGAAGCTTAATGATAGTGCTTATGCAGAGGTAATTAAATCTGAAGATATTTGTACTTGTCATCATTGTGGACGGATTTTGTTTATTGAACCTCAAACAGCCAATGTAGAAGCGTAATTAGGACTTCTGTTTGGATAAGATTTTTTTTATCCTCTATAGTATTATCATTGGATTGATATACACTATAGCTATTCCTTTTCTTTTTTATTTTTCAAAGAAGAGGATAAAATATAAATATTCTATTCCTGCAAGATTTTTTCTAAAAAATAATTCACCATTTGAACCTAATGGTATATGGTTTCACTCTTGTAGTTTTGGTGAAGCTAGAGCAATATATCCACTACTTGATGAGTTACCAAATGAGTTATTGAGATTAAGCACTACTACACAAACAGGGTATGAGGCAATTTCTAAAAAACAGTCCAAACAGAGCCGTTATCTACCTTTTGAACCACTGCTTTTTTCTTGGCTAAAACCACAAAAAGTTTTAGTAGTTATGGAAGCAGAGTTTTGGTATTTACTTTTTGCATTGGCAAAGAAAAGAGGAGCTAAAACTCTATTAATAAATGCTAGAATGAGTGATAGGTCTTTTCATAAATACCAAAGAGTATCATGGTTATACAAAATGATATTTTATTATATAGATGAAGTATATGCTCAAAGTGATATAGATAAAGAGAGATTAGAACTATTAGGAGCAAAAAATATCAAAGTAATTGGTAATATTAAGTTAGGATATATACCAAAAGCGACTAAACAGTTATCTAAACCAAAAACTCTGCTAATATGTGGAGCTAGTACTCATGAGGGTGAAGAGGAGCTAATACTTGATGCTTTTGTTAAACTAAAAGAGAGTGAGCCAACAGCTCGTTTAGTTATTGTCCCAAGACATCCTGAACGATTTGAAAAGGTATCTATAATGGTATCCAAGGTTTCCTCTGCTAATCATTATAGTTGGCATAACTATTCAGATAATGAAGCATTTAATTCTGATATAGTAGTAGCTGATGTTCTTGGTGAATTAGTCAATATATATGCTATTAGCGATATAGTTATACTAGGTGGTGCTTTTGAACCTGTAGGTGGACATAATGCTAGTGAAGTTGCACAGTTTGGATGTAAAATTATTTCAGGTGAACACTACTTTAACCAACGAGATATTTTTAGTATGATAGAGGGTATAGCTATTGTAACTAAAGAGAATTTAGTAAAACGACTACAGCAACACGCTTTGTTGAAACCAACAAAAATTATACACAGAACTAATATCAAACCAATATTAGAATCAATTAAAAGAGAGTTATAAAATGCAAAAAGCTTATAAATTATTAGCCCTTCAAGAAGATATTTCAAACAAAAAAGCCAAAGAGTTAATAGATAGAGGTTTAGTATATGTTTTGGATAGAAAAGTAAAAATAGCAAGAGCAGAGATGCCTGATAATACTCGTTTCAGAGTAGAGAGTATTGAGAAAGTAAATATTATTTACCAAGATGAAAATATAGTAGCTATAAATAAACCTGCTCTTTTAGATAGCTATGAATTAGCTGATGCAATAGAAGAAGATGAAACAGAGCTAATACATAGACTTGACCGTGATACCTCAGGAGTACTACTTTTATCAAGAAATGATGAATTTTTACAAGATGCTATAAAGGCATTTAAATCAAGAAAAGTCAAAAAACGATATGTAGCATGGGTAGAGGGTGTATTTTTTGAAGAGACAACTATCGATGCACCTATTGCTACACATAAACAAGGTGGAAAAGCTTTTTCAGAGATAAATGAAAAACGAGGACGACCTGCTATTACAGTTGTAAGACCTATAGAGATACAGGGCAAAAAATCAAAAGTAGAGATAGAGATTATGACAGGACGAACACACCAAATCCGTGTGCATCTCTCTAGTATTGGTCACCCAATCGTAGGAGATGAGAGATATGGTTCAGTAACACGCTCCAAAAGAATTTTGCTTCATGCTAAAGCTATTTCACTTTTGGGGTATGCTTTTGAAGCCAAAGAACCTAGAGATATAGTTAAATATAAATAGTTATCTTCTTCTAGCTCTTTGATAAAGTGGCATTACTTTAGGTATCAATTTTCTAATTTTGGCTATACGATTAGCAGGAGCTGGGTGAGTTGATAGATATTCTGGTGGAGTCTGTCCACTTTTAGCAAATTTAGTCCAAAATTTCAATGCTTCATTTGGATTGTATCCTGCTTTTGCCATTAGAACCAATCCTATATGGTCAGCTTCATACTCTTGTGTTCGTGAGTGTGGTAACATAACTCCAAGTTGTGTACCAACTCCAAAGGCTTGCATAACCATAGCTGTATTTTGTGGATTTCCTTGACCTACCATAACAGATTGTAGTACTTCTCCACCTGTTTGTGCTAATACTCCTCTACTCATTCTCTCTGCTCCATGTCTAGCTAGTGCATGTCCTATCTCATGACCCATTACAGCTGATAACTGGGCATCATTTGCTATATATTTAAATAGTCCTGTATATACAAAAACTTTACCACCTGGCAGACAAAAGGCATTTGCCTCTTTGTTATTATCTATAACAAAAAACTCCCATTTATAATTTCTTTGACCTGTGACATTGGCTATTCTCATACCTACTCGTCTAACCATAGCATTTTTTTGTGGGTCTCTACTAACTCGTTCTTTGGATAATATCTGTTTTTCACTTTGTAAACCTAATTGCATCTCTTGTGCTTGGTCAACCATTATAAGCTGATTTCGTCCTGTAATAGGTGCTTTAGTACATCCTATGAATAAAAGTGCTAAAATAGCACCAAAAATTATATTTTGAATTAATTTCATTATAACTCCTTGTTAAAATAGTGAAATTATTATATCCAAGATAAATAAAAACATAGGATTAAAAGTGTTTAATATAGTATTAGTAGAACCACAAATACCACCAAATACAGGTACAATTGGAAGGCTTTGTGTAAATTTGGGTGCAACTCTTCATTTAGTCAAACCTTTAGGATTTGATATAGATGACAAAGCAGTCACTAGAGCAGGACTTGATTATTGGAAAGAGTTAGATTTAGTAGTTTGGAATAGTTTTGATGATTTTTTAGAGGCTCATCCAATTGATAAAAAAACTCATTTAGCAACAACCAAAACAGATAAATTATATTTTCAAGCAGATTTTAAAAAAGGTGATTATATTCTATTTGGTTCTGAAACCAAAGGGTTAAGAGAGGATATATTACTAGATAATGCAGAACAATGTATCACTATTCCAATGGGTGCAAAAGGTCGTAGTCTCAATCTTGGTATTAGTGTAGGTATAGTAACTTATGAGGCTTTGCGTCAAAACTATAATGGTTTTGAGAAAATAACCATTCCAAATAGCTTAGAGGAGTCCAAATGAGTATAGGTGACATTATATATGTAGTAGTAGCTATTTTATTTTCTATAATGACATTTGCTATAATTCGTGGTAATTTTCAGAGGAAATTTGATAAAAATGGAAATAGATTAGATTTAAAGGAGAAAGAGGATTAATAGCCTCTTATCCAAACATCTTTTTGAATGCTTTAAGCAAAGTTGCAATAATACCTTTTGGTTTAATAAGTTCAGCAATAAAAGTATCATAAGTCATTTGATGCTCTTCTAAAAAACCTTCAAGGTAATTAAGAGAGTGTTTCATTCCATGTTTTTTTTCTATCTTTAGCATACTTTCATATAACTCTTCTGTAGTTTCAATGACATTGTCAGGTACTGCTCTTCTAAATGCAGTTAATGAAACAATATTTCCATCTTTGTCAAATTTTGGTTCAAAATCAGCGATAACCCAATAGTATCTTCCATCTTTTGCAAGATTTTTAACTATACCTGATATGGGTCTGCCTGATAGTAGAGTTTTCCATACTAAATAAAAAA
>JANTFF010000060.1 GCA_024763575.1 Sulfurovum sp. | reverse complement strand
GAATATTATAACTAAAAAAAACTTAATTAAACATTAAACTCTTCAATTCATCCCCGTCTTAGAGAACGGGGTTTTCTTGAAGTTTTTTTGATAAAGATTAAATAACCATCTTCACATAGCAATGGTCACGAAAAGCTTTAAATAGTTCATCTCTCTCCTCTTGTGAACATACTTCACAATTAGCATTCATACTAATAAACTTACCTTTGCTAGAGACATTACCTTCTCTACACTTATAATCTCTATGAGCCATAATATCAGATATACAAGCCTCTAATTTATCTTTATCTGTACCAATTATTTTAAATCCCCAATCACATGGGTACTCAATTTTTGGTTTATCTATTGTTTTATCGTCTAAAATCACCTGATTTTCCTCCTGATTTCTTTTCTAATTGTATATTTCGTATTACCATACCTTTGTCTATAGCTTTTAACATATCATAAATAGTAAGTAATCCTACACTAACCCCTGTTAAAGCCTCCATCTCTACTCCTGTTTTACCTGTTAACTTAGCAGTTACAGTTAATTTAAATGCTGGAATATCAGGTAACTCCTCTATATCTGTTTTGAGTGAAGTTAACATTAGTGGATGACACATAGGAATAAGTGTACTTGTCTGTTTAGCCCCTTGTATTGCTGATATAACTGCTGTTTGGAGTACTGGACCTTTTTTTGCAGAGTTAGTTACTACTGCACTATAAGCCTCTGGGGTTACTTCTATAATTCCTGAAGCTACTGCTACTCTAGTAGTGTTCTCTTTATCAGAGACATCTACCATTTTTGGTTTATCATTTTCATCTAAATGTGTTAGGTTCATAATTTTTCCATATTTTTAGAAGTATTTTATCTAAAAAATACTTCTTTTTTAATATCATTAATCACACTCTGTATATCTTTATGAGTAGCAAAACATTTCTCCATAGTACATGCACTATATTCACTCTGATTTTCATCTTTGATTAATAGATATGGGTATTCTATTTTTGATATTAAATCTCTATTTTTTTCTAAATTTGATTTGTTTGATTTTAGTACTATCCATGGGTGTTGTATAGATATAGCTACTTTGATAGCATAAGGATAACTACTTGGTGTTTGGTTTAATCTTTTGGCTTGTGATAGTAGCATATTTTTAGCCAATTGATATATATCAAAATCATCTCCTAATAGTGATAGTTTTAGCATATTTTGTATCATTACAGCCATTGCCGAACGATATGAAGCATCATATAAATCAGCTACACTTACGAAATTATCATCACTCATCATCCATTTACTATTTTTATAAAACTTGTTAATAGCTTTTTGAGTTAAATTATTGGCTAAATTTAGATATTTTTTATCTAATGATACCTCATAAGCATCAATTAATGTATCAATCAAAAAAGCATAATCTTCTAAATATGCTTTGACTTTTGGGCTTTTGCCTAATAGCATTTGATGATATAGTTCTCCTTTGATATATAGCTTAGATAATAGTGTATCTAATGATTTTAATGCATCTATAGAGTGATTGGCTTTAAATAGAGCATGAATATAGAGACTATTCCAAGAGGTCTGTATCTTTTTATCTATAAATGGATAGTTTCGTTTAGCACGAATAGATTTTAGTATCTCTTTGATTTTATTTAACTCTTTTGGTTTATTATCTTTGGTTATATATGGATTGGTCTGTTCCTCTTCAAAATTTCCAAACTCTGTAATATTAAAATACTTGAGGGTTTTTTTCGCTTCTGATTTATCAAATCCTGCATCTAAGAGTGCCTTATAACTCTCATCATAAGTAAATAAAAAATATCTCCCCTCAACCCCATCACTATCAGCATCAGAGGCTGAATAGTATAGATTATCTACTTTAAATCTACTATTAATATTTTCTATGGTCTGCTCTATTGTATCTAGGAATATATTTTCACCTGTAATTTTATAAGCATTAGCATAACTCTCTATTAGTTCTGCATTGGTATATAACATTTTCTCAAAATGTGGTATAATCCAAGCCTCATCAGTAGAGTAACGATAAAATCCACCCTCTATCTGGTCATTTATTCCACCTTTTGTCATAGCTTTTAATGATTGGATTACCATATCTTTTGCTTTTTTGTTTTGATTTATTCTATATATATCTAATAGTGTATCCCAAGTTGTAGCATGAGGAAATTTTGGTTGTTTACCCAATCCTTTGTATCTGCTATCATAGCTCTGTTTTACCTCATATATAAACTCTTTGGCAATATCTTTATCTAGTTTATCATAACTGTTATGTTTGGAATTTAGTAGTTTTTGTGTAGCATTTTTGATACTATTGGCACTTTTGAGTACTTTATCTTTTTGGTTTATATATAGATTATGTATCTCATTTAGAACTTGACCTAAACCTTTATATCCATATCTCTCTTTTGCTGGAATATATGTAGCTGTAAAAAATACTTCTGCATTAGGTGTCATTATTACGG
Organism: Sulfurovum sp.; assembly: GCA_024763575.1. GTDB lineage: Bacteria > Campylobacterota > Campylobacteria > Campylobacterales > Sulfurovaceae > UBA1140. The sequence goes on along the minus strand of JANTFF010000060.1, from coordinate 3,368 downwards.
TTAAAGGCCAACCACCAGAACGGTTATTCATCATACGATATATCTCTTGGTAGTGTTTATCAATATTTGGATACTCTTCTCTATCTACTTTGATACTTATATAATATCTGTTTAGAATATCAGCTATATCTCTGTTTTCAAAAGATTCTCTCTCCATAACATGACACCAGTGACAAGTACTATATCCAATGGACAAAAATATGAGTTTATTATCTTTTTTAGCTTTTTGGAATGCTTTATCTCCCCAAGGATACCAATCTACAGGGTTATGTGCATGTTGTTGTAGATATGGGGAATCTTCATGTATTAGTTCATTAGCTTGAGTTTTTATCATTAGCAAAGCTCCTATGATTATGATGTTTATTAAATTTTTCATATTTAATAAATATCTAAATAAAGCTTTGAATAAAGTTTTTTTGACTCTCTATAGTTAAAAATAGAGAGTCTATAGAGTATTTTTTATTTTTTAATAGGGGTTACATACATATTTACATATCTACCATCTCTTCGGGCTGGTTGTTCTAAGTTTCCTACATCTTCAAGCATTGGCCATACACGGTTAAGAACATCTACTCCCCATTCAGGGTTTGCCATCTCTCTACCTCTTAGAAAGACTCTTAGTTTGACATGTTTTCCAGCCTCTAGGAACTCTCTAGCATGTTTTACTTTGTATGCTATATCATTATCAGCAATCTTACAAGAGAACTTAACCTCTTTGACATCTATAGTTTTTTGATTTTTTCTTGCTTCTTTTTTCTTTTTTTCTTGTTGATACTTATGTTTCCCATAGTCCATAACTTTAGCCACAGGAGGTCTTGCATTTGGTGACACTAAGACTAAATCTAATCCTTTATCTTCAGCAATTTGGAGTGCTTCATCCCTAGAAATAATACCAAATTGTTCACCATCATCACCAAGAACTCTTAGTTCTCTAGCTCTGATATTGTAATTCATAACAGTTTCGTCTGGCTTCTTTCTACCTCTATTGTTTCGGTTGTTCTGTTTACTCAAATTTTACCTTCATTAAGTTGTTTGCTTAATTCTACCATAAAATACTCAAAAGATAGATTATATTGCTCTTTTTTTCTTCTATCTCTAATTGCGACACTATTTTTCTCAACCTCTTCATCTCCAACAATAACTACAAATGGGACTCTTTGCTTCTCTGCTGTTCTAATTCTTTTGTTTAGACTCTCATTTTTATCAAAAACTTCAGTATCTATATCTATATCCAAAAGTTTAGCTTGTAACTCTTTTGCATAAGAGTTATGAACCTCTGAAATAGGTACAATAATAACTTGTGTTGGAGCAATAAAAAGTGGAAACTCTCCTGCATAGTGTTCAGTCAAAATTCCAATAAATCTCTCAAATGAACCTAAAATTGCACGATGAAGCATTACAGGCTGTTTTCGTGTATTATCTTCTGCTACATACTCAACTTCAAATCTCTGTGGCAAGTTAAAATCAACTTGAATAGTTCCACATTGCCATTTTCTACCTATAGCATCAGTGATTTTAATATCAATTTTTGGTCCATAAAATGCTCCACCACCCTCATCAATAGTATATTGTAGATTATTCTCTTCTAGTGCAGTTTTTAGTCCTTGTGTTGCCATCTCCCAAACCTCATCTTCACCAATAGCTTTTTCTGGTTTGGTAGAAATCTCCATAGTATAATCAAAATTAAATAGCTTCATAACACTATCAACAAACTCAACTACTTTGATAACCTCTGGTGCAATTTGCTCTGGTGTACAAAATATATGTGCATCATCTTGGGTAAACTCACGAACTCTTAGTAATCCATGAAGAACTCCAGATTTTTCATGTCTATGAACTACACCATACTCATAATATCTTAGTGGTAAATCTCTATAACTTTTACTAGTCTGTTTAAATATCTGAATGTGACCAATACAGTTCATAGGTTTTATACCATACTCTTGTCCATCAATTTCAGTTAAGTACATATTTTCACCATAACAGGCATAGTGACCACTTGTTCTCCACATATCAGCTTTTAAAATTTCAGGACCTCTTACTGGTTGGTAACCTCTTTTGATATGGGCTTTGTGTAAGATATTTTCAAGTTTGTATCGCAGTTTTGCACCTTTTGGCATCCAAAATGGTAGTCCTGCACCTGATTCTTCATTGAACATAAATAGTTCCATCTCACTACCAATTTTTCTATGGTCTCTCTTTTTTGCCTCTTCCATCATCTTCATATAATCTTTTAGAGACTGCTTATCTGCAAAAGCTATACCATAAATTCTTGTAAGCATTTTGGCATTTTCATCTCCACCCATATATGCACCTGCTACTCTTGTAAGCTTAAAATTATTTAAAAATCTCAGTGCTGGTACATGAGGTCCTCTACATAAATCTTCAAAATCACCCTGTTTATAAATAGTAAGTTTATCATCATCTATTCGAGATAAAACAGCTAATTTTAGTTCATCATTAGCGAATTTTTCTAATGCTTCATCTTTACTTATCTCATACTTTTCTATTTTATACTTTTTCTTGATGAGTTCTTTCATCTTTTTTTCGATTTTCTTTAAATCTTCTTCACCGATTTTTTCATCTACTTCAAAGTCATAATAGAACCCCTCATCAACAACAGGACCTACAAAAAACTTAGCATTGGTATAAAGCTCATTAATAGCTTGTGCCATTAGATGGGCTGTAGAGTGTCTGATTATCTCTAATGCTTCATCTGAATTATCATACTCAATAGCCCTACCCTCGCAAGATTGACCTGCACTCTGTGTATCTATAATATTACCTTGGTTATCAATATAACCTATTAGATTTTCACTCAAAATTGACCTTTTTGTTTATATAAATATAGCATATTGCTCAAATTGGCGTATTATAGCTTTTTTTGGATAAAAATATCTGTTTAAATGGAGATAGTCTTAATGGTCAATATAGTATATATATTATTTATTATTTTCATCATATCTAAGATTGGAATAACCACCCGAGCCTATATGTCTCTCTTCAAGATGTTCTGGATGCATAACTCTAACTCTTGAACTACTTGGTACAGGATAATAGTATCCATTACCATTATCCTCTTCATTATATACTCTAATGTGTCTAACTGTAGGTCTAAAGTATCCTCTATGATATAGTCTATCTTCATATCTATATCTTTCATCATAGGGATAGTAGATATGATTACAATAGTATCCTTGGGTATCAAAATATCCAAAATCATCACCAAAATTATTTCTATATTCTAGTTTTTTATCAAAAGCTTTTTTCTGATTATTATCTAAACTTTGAGTCTCTTCTTTTACAAATGTTTTTTTAGGTGGGATACTATTTACTTGTAGAGGGGATGTATCTGCACATCCCATTAT
>JANTFF010000059.1 GCA_024763575.1 Sulfurovum sp. | reverse complement strand
AAATCCATGTATATATAATATCAATGGTTTCCTTTGTTAATAATTTAAAACAGAATTATAACATAAAAATCTAAATAGGAGATATAATCTCCTATTTAATATTTTGATTAGCTATTTTTAGCTTCAACTCTTTTGATAACCTCATCTGCTATCATCTCTTGGATACCCATATCCAAATGACTAAAGAAACCTACACATGAACAGTTCATCTCTCCAAGTACATAAGTATCCTCTCCATTCTCATCAGTATCAAGCATAAAGTCACCTGTCCATACTATTGGTGTATTTTTGATTTTTCCTAACTTATCAGAAATAATAGGGATAGAGTTTACAAACTTATCTACAAGTTCAGGGAACTCTTCTGGTTTGTAATATGTATATGTAGCACCTGAAGCAATAGTTGCAGAGAATGCATCTTTTTCTTGAACTGGTTTTTTATGAACAACAAATATTGGTTTTTCTGCTACCATCAAGATACGAATTTCCCCCTCTACAATACGAGGCATAAATCTCATATCTACAAGCATACCGTTATCACCCTCTATATACTGTTTACAAAATTTCATAAATTTACCAAGAGATGTATATTCCACATGATTATCAACAGCTTCTGTACATTTGATAACAGTATCAAGTGGAAGTGTATCTCCTGCTTCATATTCACCTATTTTTGTATCTACAACCTCTACTCTCCAAATCCCAGCTCCTGTAGAACCACGGTTCTGTTTAAGTACTCTTGTTCCATAAGAGATACTTTTTGGAAATGTCTTTTTAAACTCATCATAATCATAATAAGCATAAGTATCTTCTGTTACCAAATCAGTATCTGCTAGTTTTGCCAATGCATCTTTTGCACCAAAACGCATCATAGTATTTGGGTGTGTCATTATTATTACATCACTATCATGAAGTTGACGCAACATCTCAAATAGTTTTGCCTCCCCATTAGGTAAATTACCTGGATTAATTCTAACAATTACAGCATCAGCCTTTTCTAAAATATAATTAAATACATCTTGAAACCACTCATCTCTATAAAAAATAGCTTCTGCTTCAAAGCCTTTCTCTTTTAAAGCATTGACAATAGGCATAGTATCTCGTCTATGACCATCAATCCATTTATCAGCTCCGCCCTCTGCCTCTAAAACGACTACATATTTTTTCACTTTTTTTTCCTTATTTTTAATTTAAAGTGCAGGAAAATTATATCACAAATATATGATAAAAATAGATTTAAATTGAATTTTATTATAATTTGTAACTATAGTGAGTAAAAAAATATTGATGAATATTTATATAATTAAAATATTATAATTAATAAAATTATTTAAGCATATTTAATCTTATAAATGTTATATTAAATATCACATTTAATAAAAAGGGGTGTTTATATGCGATATTTCAAATATATGTCAGTTTTTCTGATTATAGCCATATTTCTAGGTGGTTGTATTTCTGCCACGAACAAGACAGTAGATGGAGGTACACCTGATGCTACACAGTGTGTTCCGATTGATGGTGTGGTAGATGGGGCTGACTTTGTACCAAAAAGTGCAATACAAGAGCATGAAGCAGATGGTAGAATGCATCCTGATTTGTATTATATCGCTTGGGCTCAATTAGATGCTAGAGTTGATTTACGAAGTCCAGAAAAGGGATATGATGATACAGGGTTTGAAGATAAACTTTTAGTTTCAAGAAAACAGCAAGATGGAAGCTATAAGACTTGGCAAATTTATCCAGCACTTGATAATGAGTGTAAAGATGTTGAAAAGGTTAGAATTCAAAGTTTTGATGTAGCGCCTGATGGAAAGAGCCTTTTTATATCTATGAGTAAACCTGTATTTGATGCAAATGATACACTAAAAGTTAATGATTTAAATCCCAATAGACATTTAGGTATATTTGAATTGGAAATTGCTACTAAAAAGCTAACTCCAATTACACATGATTATAGTGTGAGTTATAGTTATCCAACCTATATTGGTGATGATAATGATACAGGTCATGAGATGCTATTAATTGCAAAAACTGTCACCAAAAAAGATATTCCTTTTAATTATAAAACAGAACCTGTTTTACGAGATGAGTATGATAGACACCCAACAACACTTATTCATAAATTAGATACTGTAACAGGTGCTGTTACACGAATAGGATATAATAACTCTCATCAAACTGAACCAGTTGTAATTCATGATAATAATGGACTACCATTAGTTGTATTTAATCAATGGGAACATCAAGCTACAATTAATCGTTTTTCTCTTTGGAAAATGCAGATAGATGGAAGTGATGAATTTACTTTTTATGGGCAACAGTCGAGAGAAGATGGCAAATCTACCAATATATACTCTCCAAGAGAGATAAAAAGTGGTAAATACAAAGGTTATATTTTGATGGGTCAAAATGCTAGAATTGGTAACAAAGCTCGTTTTTTATCTGAAGGTGATATTATAATGACCCATAGATATAATGTTGACCTAAAAAGTAAATCTATATATCTCTCCAAAGCTAATAGCTCTACAGGAGTTGAGTCTAATATAGCAAGGTCGCCTGAGTATTATAATGATGAGAGTTTTGTATATGCTTATAGAGATAATATAGATAGTACTTATGGATTATATGTCAAAGATTTTCCAGAAGATGAAAATGATACAGTTGATGACAATCCAGGAGAGTTAATTATATCAAATAACAACTACCACTTTATGCAACCAAGAAGTTTTTATCCACCAAAAGAGAAAAAAGTAGCTCCAGGGGTTAGTGATTTGAGTGAGAATAGAGTATCTTTTACCAATAATAATCTACATGGAAAATCAGGTTATTTAGTAGAGAATTTAGGAGATTCTGATAATGGACGGCAAAATGAATTAGATGGTATTGATACTAACGATGTGAGATTACAATTTTTTATACCATCTCATGATTTTAGCAACTCTACTGCAATTGGAATGGAACATAGTCAAGAGTTAGCCATACCAACAAGTGAATTTATAGCTCCAGAAAGTGATGGTTCATTGGGAGTTATTGTAAAAGAGGGGCTTTATACATGGAAAGTACATAAAAGATTTACTACTTCTAGTGGAGATTTATGGATACCAATTAGAGCCGAGAGACAAGAGGTAAGTTTCGTACCAAATAGAGTAAATGAGTGTAATCAATGTCACCAAGATAGAAATCAAGATAAGATAGATGAGTATCATGGCTACTACTCTATTGCTCATAATAAAATGAGAGGTGATTTATCTGATTTATGGGGAACACAAAAAGATATTAGTGAGTATAATGCTACCAAAAATATACCTGATTTTCATAAACAAATAGTACCACTACTTACAAAAGCTGGACTAAATGGTGGTAAAAGCTGTGTAGATTGTCATAATGCCACAGATAAACTAGATTTATCAAACTCAACAGGTGTTGATATAAGAAATATAACATATAGAACTTTTGTTTTAGGTGCTCATAAAATGCCTGATGGTTCTGTGTTACCTTATCAGTATGAAGGTATTAATCCTATGGGTGCAGATGATAGTTATCATCCTGCACCATTTTTATGGAGTCTAATACTCAATGATGACCTATCTGTTCCACCTGATAGTAATCACTCAAATGATAGTAGTAGAAATTTAGAAAGAGCTAAAGATTATGGAGCTAAATATTCAGAAGATGTATCTAATGAAATTAGTAGAATTAATAGTATATATGACCATAGTAAACATTGGTCATTAGAAGATAAACAGAAAATTATTACTTATGGTGCTACTAGAATTCCTGTTGGATTATCAGATAGAGTCTCTTTTATCAAAAATCATTTAAGCACATCTACACCACAAGCACAAAAAGCTTATCAGGCACTAATTAGGAATTGCTATAGTTGTCATAATAATCATACAACAGGTGGACTTCGAGATAAAAACTTTGAAGATATTATTCCTAAAGAGAAAAGATTTGCTAATAGTTATTATCTAAAAGATGGAACTATGCGATTTTCAATATATCACTATTTGGCAAATAAAGGTGATACTAAATTCTCTCAAAATAGTTGGGAGAGTGATATTAGATACTCTAGGAGTAGGACTTTAGGTTCAGCACTATATCGTATAAATTTTAATGATTTAAACAATTCTGAACTTTTGGTTTATGCAAGAGGATACTATAAAGAGGCAAATGGTACTCAAACTCCACTTAATAGTCATATTAAAGAGCATAGTGGTTATTTAGATGAGAGTAGTAATGATTATAAAGCTATAGAGAATTGGATAAATGGGGTATCTATGACTAACGCAGAACCTAAATTAAACCAGCCTATAAAAGAGATTACTATAAAAGAGTATGATGAACCTGCTTATTTAGATGAAAATATTACATGGAGTGATAGTGATGGAGATTTAGCTCAAGCATTTATTCAAAAAAATAATACTAGTGAACATACAATTAAAGATACGATGTTAGCAATGGATTATAATGATTTTACTTCAGCTAGAATAAAAACATACGCTATATTAGGAGATAGAGGTGAACACAATCTTACATTTGAGGTTAGTGATGGATTATATGGTACACAAGCTCAAAAAATACCTGTAAAAATTACAAGTGATTATATTGTTCCTAAACCAAGTTCCACTCTACCAAAAGCTTATCTATTTTTTACCGATAGAAATACAAGTATGCTTAAAAAGTTAGATACTAATGGAACAGTTGAAAATATAGGAGTCATTGATGGATTTAATTCTGATTGGACAACTATGTATCGTAGAGCAGATAAAGGTTGGTTATATTTCTTAAATCAAGAGGAGCAAAAAATCTATGTAGTTGATGAAAAAGATGCTTCTGTTAAATTTGATATAACTATAGATAATGAACCAAATAGAGTGGGAACTATACACAAACAGACACTATATCTAATATGGTGGAGACCAGCTGAGGGTAATGTAGGAGATGCCAACTATACAGCAGGGAGATTAGAAGGATTATTAGAATCTAAACTTAGTAGTGAAGCTAATAATAATGGAGACTTTTATGTAAAACTTGGAAGTGGCGAGGATAATGAGACAACTATTACACCAAAATGGACAAAGAAAATGCCTGATGGTGGTAATACCATAGGAGTTTATGTTTGGAGAAGAGCTACCTTTATGACCAAATGGGTTAATGAGGGAATTGATAGAATGAATGTTCTAAACTTAGTTACTGGAAAAACTAAATATATGACTGATTTTAATTTTACAGCACAGAGTATAGATGGAGTTGATTATAATGCTAGTGACTATTGGAATGTGAGAGCTATTGTTGTAGCTAAAGATGGTGCTTTTTATGGATTTAACAAAGATTTAAACACTAACCCCATTGCATTTAATTTTGACCCAATACTTGGTATCCAAACAAAAGTTACAATTCCTGATTGGTTACAAGATTATATCAATAATTATAACAGTTATGCTACACCATTTTTGGTTATTGAACCAAGAGAATAGGAGATTGAGATGAAAAGATTATATATATTTATTATATTACTGTTTTTAGTTGGATGTGGTAGTAATAATAAAGATACAGATGAGCAAAATAGTAGTAGTAATATAGTAAATATTAGTGATAATAATAGCTCTTCTAATTCTACTATAAGTGATATAGTAAATAATAATGATTTAGTAAACAGCAATGTTACAAAAATAGGAAAAGCTCAATTGGGAGTTATTTCAAATGGTACTGTTAAACTTTATGAGTTATCTGGGGCTGTTTTTAAATTTGAGTTTCCCCAAAGGAGCGATTATATCGTTTTTGACCGTCATTATCTGGGCTATCTCAATATTATGGAAAAGCTCAATTGTC
>JANTFF010000058.1 GCA_024763575.1 Sulfurovum sp. | reverse complement strand
TTTTAAATTTTAAAAAAATATATAGATATAAACAAAAAGTCACAATATTTTAGATATAATTAAACAAAAAGGAGTCTGTTATGCTCAAAAAACTTTTACTAATTATGCCAATTTTTATAACACTTAGTTATGGGGAGCTTATTAAACCTGTTATACAACTAAGTTTTGAAGGTGGTGGTGATGAACTTGTAACTATTGACCATGATTATGAGAATGACTATACTATTGATGCAGGAGATGGCTTAAGCTTGGAGATGGGTATGTCTATAGATAATCCTGTAGCTAATTTTGAAACACAACTACTAATTGGATATAAATTTGATAGTGATAGTGCTAGTAATGGAGATATGACTTGGAGTATTATACCTATATCAGCACTAGGATTTATCAAAGTTCCTTATTGGAGATTTGGTGGAGGATTTACCTATCATCTTAGCCCTGAACTTAGAAGTACATTTGATAATGATAGATTTACAGATGAGTTTAATAATGCGTTAGGTGGTATTGTACAAATTCAATATGAACCAACGGATTTTTTTGCTGTAGGACTCAAAGGTACTTTTATAGAGTATGAACTCAAAAGCGACCCGTCCAAAACAGCTAGTGGAAATAGTTTGGGTCTAGTTTTAACTATTAAATTTGGTGGAACTCGTTCACGATATAGATAACTAAGATTTTTTAGACTCTATCACTTTAACATCAGTAAACTCAATCTCTTTTGGGTTTTGCTGATTATGTCCCAATCTTTTACCTCTCCAATAATACCCTCCTATTGCACCACCTGCTGTAGTCATCATAAGTAATCCAACAGTCATCATCTGGGCAAAAACAAAAAGTCCTCCAACTGCTAATGCTCCTGCAAATGACATTCCTACTTTGAAATTAGCTTTTGCATGAGTAGTTTTCGCCTCATAAGCTATATCTTTTTGTGCCTCTTTGATTACTTTTGTTTTAGCTTTTTCAGCATTTACTTTTAGTTTTTCTCTCTCTTTGGCAAAATCACTTTTGAGCTTATCTATAGCATCTTTTTTAAAATGTTCAGTAAGTGAACTAAACCAAAAAGAGACCATCATAGATATAGCCAAAATAGGAATTGCCAATCGTAATATTCCCATACTATCAAGGGTACTATCAGATAAAAGTACCAAAATAACTGTAATTATCTGTACTAATACAATACCCAAAAAAAATTTTATAAATTGCAATATTTAACCTTTGTTTTTTGGGTTTATTATAATATGAAAAACTTTAATTATAATTACATTATGCAAATACCAAATATAATAAAAAGAATTTCTCAAATTCTTAAAAAACAAAATGCCAAAGCTATTATAGTAGGTGGAAGTGTTAGAGACCATTTTTTGCAACTACCTGTCAAAGATTATGATATAGAGGTATATGGACTAAACTCTATTAAACAGTTAGAAAAGATACTAAAAGAGTATGGAAAAGTTAATCTAGTAGGTAAAAGTTTTGGTGTTTTGAAATTTGTTTATGATGATCAAGGTTATGATTTCTCTTTTCCTAGAATAGAAACCAAAGTATCAAAAGGACACAGAGGATTTGATATAAAATGTAATGGAATGATGAGTTTTCAAGAGGCTTCTCTCCGTAGAGATTTTACTATCAATGCTATGGGCTATGATATAGAAGAGCAAAAATTTATAGACCCATTTGGAGCAAAAGAAGATATACAAACTAAAACTCTTAGACATATAGATAATAGCTCATTTGTAGAAGACCCCTTGCGTGTTTATAGAGCTATACAATTTTGTGCTAGATTTAATTATAGCTTGGCTAAGGAGACACTAAAACTATGTCAAGATATGGTAGAGATAGGTCAATTAGAAGAGCTACCAAAAGAGAGAATATATATAGAGTTTCAAAAACTACTACTAAAATCACCTAAACCATCTATAGGCTTTGAATTAATGCGAAAATTAAGAGTAATAAAATATTATCCTGAATTAGAAGCATTAATAGATATTCCACAAGAGCCAAAATGGCATCCAGAAGGTAATGTATGGGTGCATACTTTAATGGCTATAGATAAAATGACATTATTAAAAACAGGAGAAGAAAAAAAGGACTTGAAACTACTATTTGCTGTACTATGTCATGATTTTGGAAAAGCTACACATACTCAAATTAAACCTGATATAATATCAGCTTGGGGTCATGAGTTAGCAGGAGTTGAGCCTACAAAAAGATTTATGTATAGATTGACAGATGAGCATAATTTTATAAATAGTATCGCCTTATTGGTTGAATATCATATGATACCTACACAATATTTTAAAAACCATGCCAAAGATAGAACCATACGAAAACTATCTACTAAAATAAATATACAAGAGCTTGTAACTGTAGCTAGAGCTGATTTTTTAGGACGAACCACAAGTCAATCTCTTAGTGGCGAATATCTAGCAGGAGATTGGTTACTCCAAAAAGCAAAAGAGCTTGAAGTTTATAATAAACCACCAAAAGCACTAATACAAGGTCGTGATTTAATTGCATTGGGATTAACTCCATCTAAAGAGTTTAAAACTATTTTAGATAAAGTATATAATGAACAGCTAAATGGCAATATAACTAATTATAATGAAGCTATTCATTTCGTAAAACAGTTAATGGGTCAGTAGATGAAGCCTTATAAGCAGGATAAAATGAAGATAAAATAACAATTACAAATGTACCAATAATAATAAATATAAAATCAGTCACCGTTAAATCCACAGGTAATTTAGAAAATCCATATACATCAGCAGATAGATGAATAATATCAAAAGTAGTTAATACCCATTTACCTATAAAACCTAAAATAGTACCAACTATAATACCACTAACTCCTACGATTACCCCTAATTTAAAAAATATCCGTTTTATCTCTAGTGTAGTAGCTCCTAGTGTTCGCATAAGGGCTATTTCACTTCTTCTACTCATAACAGTCATTAGTAGCGAAGATATAATATTAAGTGATGCTACTATAATAATTAGTAATAGTACAAAAAATAGTGCATGTTTTTCCATCTCCATTGCGGCAAAAAAGCTAGAGTTTTGTTCCCACCAACCCTCAATTAATACTTTATTAGAGAGATTATTTTGAACTAAAAATTTTTTGATTTTCTTTATATCACTCATAGCATCTTTTGAATAGATATGAATACCATCATATATACCCTCTGGTCTTTTTAGGACTTTATGAAATGCCTTTTGAGTTGTATAAATAATTGCTTTGTCATAAGCTTTTAACCCAGAGTCAAATGTACTATCAATTATAAATCTCTTTTGTAGAGGCATAGTTCCAAAACCTATTGCTTCTTGTTCAGAGAAATACAGTGTCAGTTTTTGACCTTTGTAAACACCCATCTCATTTATAAGTGTCTCTCCTACTATAAGTCTATATTTACTTTTTGTTGATAGTGTTGATTTTAATGCTTTTGCAAAAACCTCATTTATTTTAGCCTCTTTATCAAAGTCAACACCATAGAGTATAGAACCATTGACATTTGAACCACTTTTACTAATAACTTGGGTGGTATAATATGGACTTAATCTTATATCTGGAAACTTTTCTTGAAGCTCTTCAACTAGTTTTTGATTGACATCATTAAAAGAGGTTGGAATAATAGTTAGAGGATAATTCATAACAAAAAGCCGTTTTTGGAACTCTTTTTGTGTACCATTCATAATACCCATTGCCAACATCAATACCATAACCCCTGCTGAAATTCCCAAAAATGCCAAAAGTGAAGAGATAAAGATAAAAGGATTATCTCTATCATACTTCAGATAGTGTCTAATGATTTTATGGACAAAGTTTTTATTGGATTTCATATATCTATGCCAATATTCCTTTTTTAGGTCCACTTTTACCACAACACTGTTTATATTTTTTACCACTTCCACATGGACATGGGTCATTTCTTTTTGGTTTTTTTGCTGTTCGAATAGGCTTTAGTGCAGGAGCATCACCCTCTTCAAACTCTGCTTGTACCATATCTTCTTCATTTGTTACAGCATTTTCCAAATCAGATTCTAGTTCATTTAATATTTCATCCATCTTTTGTTGCTCTTCTTCGGGAGATTCAAAATTAAATTGTACTAGTTGCAATGTCTCAATTGCTTCTCTTTTAATTCTATCAATGAGTTGTATAAATAGATTATAGCTATCTTTTTTATACTCTGTTAGAGGATCTTTTTGGTTATATCCTCTTAATCCAATACCAGTTTTGAGTACATCCATCTCATAAAGGTGATTTCTCCATTGAGGGTCTAAAACTTGGAGATATAGAACTCTTTGAACTTCACTTCTCTGCTCTGGTGATAGTGGGTTCATCTTCTCTTCATAACCTTGCTCTAGTATAGTATTGAGTGCAGTTTTTATCTCATCATAATCTTTTCCCTCAAATATCTCTTTGTCAAAATCTATGGCTAATTTGGTATTGAGTAACTCTTTTAGTCTATCTAAGTTAAAGTCTTCACTTGTCGCACCATCATAAATATCAGATTCACTAAGTAGATAATCAACATACTCTACTCTATTTTCTCTAATTTTTGCATCAATATCATACTCTGTATCTAGTAGTTGATTTCTAAAACTATAAATAGATTTTCGTTGTTGATTAGCAATATCATCATACTCTAGTATATGTTTTCTAGACTCATAGTGCATACTCTCTACTTTCTTTTGAGCTTTTTCTACTGAACGAGTCACAATTTTGGAATCTATATACTCACCCTCTTCAACTCCTAATTTATTCATAATAGTACGAATTTTTTCACCACCAAAAATTCGTAATAGATTATCATCCAAACTTAGATAAAATTGTGAAGCCCCTGGGTCACCTTGTCGTCCACTTCGTCCTCTTAGCTGATTATCAATTCTTCTACTCTCATGTCTCTCTGTTCCTAATATATATAAACCACCCAACTCTTTTATCTCATCAGTTAGTTTTATATCAACACCCCGTCCTGCCATATTAGTAGCAACTGTCACAGCACCTTTTTTACCTGCTTCGGAGATAATTTGAGCTTCATGTTCATGGTTTTTGGCATTTAGTACATTGTGAGGGATTTTAGCATTTTTAAGTCTCTCATGCACAAGTTCTGATTTTTCAATAGAGGCTGTACCAATTAATACAGGTTGACCTTTTTCATAAAGCTCTTTTACCTTTTTAGCAACAGCATCTAGTTTTTCTCTCTCTGTATTATAGATAAGGTCATTTTTATCCTCTCTTTTAATAGGTACATTGGTTGGAATTGATATAACTTCTAAGCTATAAATCTCTGCGAACTCAGTTGCCTCTGTTTGAGCAGTACCTGTCATACCTGCTAGTTTTTCATAACCACGGAAATAGTTTTGATAAGTGATCTCTGCTAAAGTTTGAGACTCCTCTTTTATCTCTACACCCTCTTTTGCTTCGAGTGCTTGATGTAACCCCTCACTAAATCGTCGCCCCTCGCTAAGTCGTCCTGTAAACTCATCAACAATTATAATCTCACCATTTTGAGAAACATAGTCAACATCTCGAACAAATATATAGTGTGCTTTCATAGCTTGGTCAAGATGGTGAGCCATAGCAGCATGTTCAAGGTCATATAAATTTTCTACTTCAAAAAGGTCTTGAGCTTTTTGGAGACCATCTTCTGTCATAATTACTTGACGATTTTTTTCATCTATATAAAAATCACCTGTAGTCTCTTCAGGTTCACCTGGTTTGGTCTCTTTTTTCTCACCTTTTATCATCTGCTTGGCTATCTCATCGGCTTTTTGATAATAGTTTACATCTCTTTGTACAGGACCCGAAATAATAAGAGGAGTTCTAGCTTCGTCAATCAAAATAGAGTCAACCTCATC
>JANTFF010000057.1 GCA_024763575.1 Sulfurovum sp. | reverse complement strand
ACTTCCATATTGGCATTGCCTGTGCCTTTGACAATCATCGCTGTAAGACCTCCTGACTCAATGCCCAATGATAAACCCATCTTTAGCGTTACTTTTTTGGCTTGTAGCTTTTTGAGGGGTTCAAGCGTTTGTGAGGCAATTTTTTCAACACTCATGGAGAACTTTTCATACTCCATTGTTATCTTCTCATCAGAGATGTCTTTTTCACCTCTTGGTACAGTTGTTTCGATTTGGATAGTGGTGTTGTCATCTAGTTTTACACTTACTGGTTTTGTCCTTTCGTTTGGCATTTTGGGAGTCTCCTATTTTTCTTTTTATTATTTTAGCATAAAGGAGTAAAAGTAAGTTTGATTGATTTATGACTTTCTGAGGATTTATTAAAAATAAATCCCACTATCTAAAATAGAGAATACTCCTCTTTAATCTTTGGTAACATACTTCTATCAAGTGCATATACAAAAGCATAGTTGAAATAGGCATTTTTCAAAATATCTCGTGCTTCATCGACACTCTCATACCAGTTTGGTCTGTCAACTCCATCAACTTTTGTTTTTGGTGGGGTTAATACAATAGTTTTGACCCATGCTCCATTATATCGGACATACTCTCTAGCTTTGTATATATCTGATAGATTGTCTGTAAAGATTGCTACTTTGTCACTTTTGCTCGGTTTCATAACATTTAGGAAACCATCTATAAATACAGGTACAAAATGTTTGGTATATTTTACTCTATCTAAATCATAGGGCAAGTGATGCTCATCACAAAACTCTACTACTCTTTGTAGATAGTCAACATGAAATGGAGTTATCTCTTTTTCTTGATAGATATATCCATTAATTTTAAATGTAGTTCTAAATAGAGTATCGGTGATAATTTCACAACTTGCCTCTTTGTTTAGGATTGATACATCTGGTTTTATCATTTTCATAAGTTGGCTATCTGTACCTATAAACATTTTGGCATCAGAATTCAAAACCTTTTCAAATAGCTTTCGCCAATCATTTGGCAAAATTTCCAAATTGCTTTTTTGTGTGACTATCATTTTCATAAAAGAGAGTTCATGCTCTGAATATAGATAAAAACTAGCTTCACGACTAATTAATACATAACGAATAAGTTTAAAAGCAGATTTTTGAATATCATCAACTTTTATCCATGCTACTTCATTATCTGTAATCTCTATACTATCCTCAGAAAATATAATTGCATAAGCTCCCTTTTCTAGGGCTGTAGTTATATCCTCTGGGTTATTAGATATAAAAAGGTCTCCAATATCTACTTTTGATGGATAAACAGTTACAGAATTGATTGCTGTTATGGTAGGTTCAGATACAATCTCACCTGATGTTAAATTTAATAAATCTTCTATTTTCATATAAAGCCTAACTAATTGGAGTCCCTACAGACTTTGGTTTTTCTGGACGAATTAGACACAGTCCATCACTATCTTTGGCAGCTAGTAGCATACCCTCACTTTTCATACCCATTAGTTTTGCAGGTTTCAAATTGGCTACTACACACACTTGTGTATTTAAAATATCCTCTGTACTGTACGACTCTTTGATACCTGCTACTACTTGTCTCGGTTTCTCTTCTCCAATATCAACTTGAAGAAGTAGGAGTTTTTTACTTTTTTTGACCTCTTGTGCCTCAACTACTGTACCAATTTTGAGTGAAGTTTCAAAGAACTGGTCTATACCTATTAGAGCAATATTGTCAGGCTCTTTTTTCTCTTCTTTTTTACTCTCTTTTTTTACTTCTTTTTCAGGCTTTTTCTCAACTAAAAGTTGTTCTTCTATTCGTGGGAATAGTGGTTCTCTTTTTTGTGTTACAAAAGGCTCTAATTTTTCCCCATTTCTTATAATTTTCTCAAAACTATTTGGGTCTATATCAAACCCTAAAGCATTAACAATAGTATTTGTAGTCTTTGGCATTACAGCATGAAGCATAAGTGAAACTTTGGCTAAAATAGTAGCAATAAGTCCGTTTAGTGCCATAGTCTCATCTGTTTTACCCTCTTTTATCATACTCCAAGGTTGATATTTATCTATGGCTCTATTGGCTACAGTTAATGGTCTCCATAACTCTTCGAGATATTTATGTAGTTGAAGTTCAAATAACATAGGCTCTAACTTATTAAGTGAGACTTGAACTTCATCTAGCTCCTCTTTATAATATTTCTCTACTAAATCACACTCTACTCTACCTTCAAAATATTTACCACTCATTCCGATAAGTCTATTGAGCAAGTTTCCTAAGTCATTTCCAAGGTCAGAATTAATTCTATCCATTAATGCTCTTTGTGAGAAGTCACCATCTCCACCAAAAGGAACTTCACGAAGCATAAAGTATCTAAAATTCTCTAATCCATAAGCATCAGCAACCTCTTTTGGATTGACTACATTTCCTTTGGATTTACTCATCTTCTCACCATTTCTAGTCCACCAACCGTGAGCCCCAATATGTTTAGGTAGAGGTAAATCCAAACTCATTAAAAATGCAGGCCAATAGATAGCATGAAATCTCAAAATATCTTTGCCAATTAGATGAACTCTCGCAGGCCAAAAGTCCATATTTTTCTCATCTGTTCCATATCCAAGTGCTGTGACATAGTTCATCAAAGCATCAAGCCATACATACATTACATGTTTTGGGTCATTAAAACTCTTGGGAAGTTTTACACCCCAATCAAAACTAGTTCTAGTAATAGATAGGTCATTTAACCCACCCTCTACAAAACGGATAACCTCATTTCGTTTACTTTTTGGTAATATACAATCTGGACTGTTTTTATACCAATCCAAAAGTTTATCTTGATAAGCAGATAGTTTGAAAAAGTAACTCTCCTCTTCTACTATAGAAGTTGATTTACCACAATCTGGACAAAACTCGCCATCGACTAGTTGAGTCTCGGGGAAAAATGTCTCGCAAGAGATACAGTAGTGACCTTTATAGGCATCTTTGTATATATCACCTTTATCATACATCACACTAAATGCTTTTTGGACTCCTGCCATATGGTCTGCATCTGTAGTACGGATAAATTTATCATAAGATATATCAAATTCGTCCCATAGAGTTTTAAACTTAGCAGATATTTCATCAGCATAAGCTTGTGTAGCTTTACCTCTTTTTTTAGCAGCCTCTTGGATTTTTTGACCATGTTCATCAGTTCCTGTGAGGAAAAAGGTATCCTCACCTATGAGTCTAGCATATCTAGCTAAAGTATCAGCAATAATAGTAGTATAAGCGTGTCCAATATGGGCAACATCATTAACATAATAGATAGGGGTTGTAATATATGATTTGTGACAAGACATTGTTTTGCAGTTCCTTAAACAAATGAGTTTAGTTATTTTGTGGAAATTATAACTAAATAATGCTTTTATCGCATTAAACTCGTATAAATGTTAAAATAAATTGATTTAGATAGAAAAAAGCAATTGCTAAAAATATCATAACTATAAAAAACAAGAGACTTTTTTTGGATTTAATTATCTCAATAAACCTCTCAAATCCAACCTCTTTAATCGTTAATATAAATAGAACCCAACCTCCAATACTTCCAGCTAATGCCAATCCCATAGCTCCCAAAGGTTTCATAAGTAGCAATGAAGCTAAAATATTAATTACAAGTGCTATAGAGGCTATTTTAGCAGCTTTGCTATGTCTATGTGAAGCGTATAAAAACATAGAGAAAAGTTTTGCAAATCCATAAGGCATAAGCCCTATCATATACATACTAAGTACTTTAACAGTCTCTAATGTTTGAGCCTGTGTAAATGCACCCCTCTCAAATAGTACCCAAACTATTGGTTCAGCCAAAATTATACCACCCATTACAGAAGCTCCAAGTAAAAAAGCCAATAACCAAAAAGCACGAGCGAGATTACTATAAGCATCTTTTTCGTCACCACGATTAAGTGCTTTGGATATAGATGGAAATAGAGCAGTAGCAGTGGCAATGGCGATAATCCCCAAAGGTAGTTGAAATACACGATTGGCATAAAATAGATATGAGACTGAGCCTGTAATCAAAAATGAAGCTAAAAAAGTATCCAAAAATGATGATATTTGAGGTGCAGAGTTACCCCAAACTGATGGGATAAATAGTTTGGTAAAACTCTTCTCCTCCTCTTTGACATCTTTTTTGGCTCTATATTTCCAGCCACCTATAAGGATTTTGTGCATTTTGAAATGTTTTAGAGCTATTAGATGAGTAATTACTTGTAAAATTCCACCAAATACCACCCCAAAACTAAGAGCATAAACTATAACTTTTGGTTCATGGTTCATATATATAAGCATAACAGAAATCATAGATATATTTAGAAGTGATGTTGACATGGCTGTTGTAGCAAAATGTTCTCTATATTGTAACAGGGTTGCCATAAAGGTTACCATAAATATAAAATCCAAATACCAAAAGTTAATAGCTGTAAATGGTGCTGTAGTAGCTATAGTCTCACTACTCCAACCCCAAGCTAATAGTTTTGTAATAATTTCAGGAAATAGTGTAACAGTTAATGACATAGCAAATATAAAAAGTATAAATCGTAAAAATATAGCCGTAGCAAATACACCTTTGTGTTTAGAAGCTACAAAAGATGGCATAAAAGCTTGAGTAAATGCACCTTCAGCAAATATTCTTCTAAATAGATTTGGTAGTTTAAAAGCGATAAAAAACATATCAGTATATATAGAAGCTCCTAGAGCAGATGCCATAATAACATCTCGCCCTAGACCTGTGACACGAGAAAACAGAATACCAAAACTATTGGTAAATATAGATTTTAATTTCATAATACTCTTTTTTTAGTTGCCATTTTATCCAAAAAGATTAAAGATTTTAATCTTATTTTTTGTTTTCAGGTTCAGGTTTTGGTGTTTTAGATGTACTTTTAGGCAACATTGGGAATAAAATTTTTGGTTTTTTGCCCTCTAATGAGTTAAAAAATGATGCAATTTTATCTACCTCTTTATCATTTAGACTTATTGGCATAATCTCCAAATTTAGATGGTTATCTTTTTTGTTATCATCTACTTTATAACCCACCTGTATATGTCCCATCTCTTTTATAGCATCTTTTATATCCCATATCATACCATTATGAAAATATGGAGCAGTCTCAGTAATATTTCGCAGAGTTGGAACTTTTACCATTTTATTGCCATCTCCTTCAAATCCACCAACTTTAACATATTTGTATTTAGCTCTTAGTTGAAAAGGTTTCATATCTCCACCTAAAGCTATTCCATTATGACAAGTTACACACCCTTTATCTATAAATATATTTAATCCCTCTTGCTCTTTTTTACTTAATGCTTTTTTATCTCCATTTAAAAACTTATCATATCTCGATGGAGTAACTAGTGTTCTTTCATATATTGCAATAGTTGATGTAATTTTTTTAAAATCTATTTTAACTTTTTTACCATAAGCCTCTTGGAATAGTTTAACATACTCTGGAATTGATTTAATCCTATCTACTACCAATTTTGCAGGTGCTGCCATCTCTACTCCTGCTTGAATAGGTCCCATTGCTTGGTCTTCTAAGCTAGGGCTTCTACCATCCCAAAACTGTCTTTTGGCAAATACTGCATTATATACAGTTGGTGAGTTTATATGTCTTGGATTTCCACTCCAGTGATGCCCTATTGCTTTTGGTACTCCATCTACTCCACCTAATGCTAGATTGTGACACCAATTACATGAGATTAGGCTACTTTTTGAGAGTCTTGGTTCAAAATATAACATTTTACCTAATTCGACTCTTTTGCTTGTGAGAACTCCTTTGGGGTCAATAATTTTCAGTAACTCTTTTTTATCACTTGGAATAGGTGCTAAGTTATTCTTT
>JANTFF010000056.1 GCA_024763575.1 Sulfurovum sp. | reverse complement strand
AATTTTACTCTTTTTTTACTGAATATCTCTTTAATGTCTCTTTTCAATTCATCCCCGTCTTAGAGAACGGGGTTTTCTTGAAAATTTTTTGATAAAATATAGAGATTGCAAGGAGAGAGTATTAAACTTTCAGCGAAGATATAGATTAAAAGAACAAATAAAACTAATCAATTTCAATACACTATAATAATCAAATAGCTAAAATAACAATCTAAAACAAACTACTAGGCTAACAGTTGGAACAAGCATCAAAGATTTTAAATACCAAAGGTAAACTACTTACTGAATTATATTTTGAACTTCAAACATATTTTGAAAATAAGTATGGAGATAACACTATTATACTTATAGAGATAGGTAGTTTTTTTGAGCTTTATGAGGTTAATAATGATGAACTCAAAATTGGTAAAGCCAAAGAGATAGCCCAATTACTTAATATCCAACTAACTCGCAAAAACAAAAATATACTAGAAAATTCTATCAAAAACCCTCTACTTGCAGGTGTGCCTACTGTATCTATAGAGAGATATATAGCTAGACTTATTAGTACCAAAAAATATACTATTATTATGGTCAAACAAAAAGGTACACCTCCTAAAATTACTAGATATATATCCAATATTATCTCACCTGGTACTAACTTTGAGTATCAAACAGAGAGTAGCGAAAACAATATTGTATCATTTATAGTTGATGAGAACCAAGGGATTTATTCAGTTGGATATAGTGCTATTGATGTGACTACAGGCAAAACTATAATTAATGAGATGCACTCAACTAGAGATGATAAAACTTATGCACTTGATGAGCTATTTAATCTACTTCAGACCTATAATACAGCTGAAATAATAGTTACACTAGATAATAATAAAATAGATAAAGAGTGGATAAGTAACTATTTGGAGCTTAATCAATATCACACCTCTTTTAATAGTTCTAGGTGCAAAATAGATTATCAAAATGAGCTTTTTGCTAGAGTATATCAGATAAACTCATTTTTATCGGCTATTGAGTATCTTGATTTAGAAAGACACCCTTATACTACAGAATCTTTGGCTATATTGATTGAGTTTATTATAGAACATGATGAGCTAATAATAGCCAAAATGAATAGACCTATATTTTTGGGTGCAAGTCGTTATTTGTATCTTGGTAATAATGCATTAGAGCAGTTAGGAGTTATATCTAGGGATAGTTCAGAACTTACACTACTAAGATTAATAGATAAAACCTCTACAGCCTTTGGGAAGCGATTACTAAAAGAGAGACTGTTATCACCTATTATAGATAAAGAGATATTAGAAGCTAGATATGATTTGGCTGAAAAACTAATAGAGCGAAGTGATAAATATGATACACATCTCAAAAATATATATGATTTAGAGAGAATATCAAGACGACTTAAACTACAAAAGCTTCATCCTATGGAGTTAACATATATTAGTATGTCACTCTATGCTATAGCTAAACTACTCAAAGATTGTAAACAAGATAGTATAGAGTATGATAGTAAGCTAGATGATAAGATTGAAGAGTTTCGTAAATATCTTATAGATACATTTGATTTGAATATCTGTTCCAAATTTCGTATAGAACAGATAGATGATAATATATTCCGATATGGAGTATATCCAAATATTGATACACTTTTACAAAATCAAAAAGATGAGATAGGTAAACTAGAGCAAGTCATAACTCATATAGACAGTATAGTAGAGGCTAAACAGATTAAAAATAGCTCAAAAAGTGGATATGCTGATATTGGTTATTTGGAAAGTGAGGGATTTAGTATTAATCTAACCAAAAATAGATTTACTATGATAGAAAAAGAGTTAAAAGAGTCATTTGTTACTATAGAGGATACTCACCACTTTTTCAAAGATTTTCACTATAAACGGCTCAAAAATAGTGTAAAAATAAACTCTAAACTATTTGAACAGATAACCCAAACTTATGAGAGTAATCAAGTTAAACTAGTAGCATTAGTAAAAGAGCGTTATATTAAAAGTTTAGATGAGTTAGATAAGAGGTTTTCACATCTACTTAATGAGATTATATCATTTGTTGCCAATATTGATGTGGCTATATCCAATGCAAAATGTGCAAAAAAAATGCAACTTACTCGCCCTATAATTGTAGAGGGTAATGGATATGAGGCTATAGGGCTTAGACACCCTATTATAGAAGCCAATGAAAATAGTGGTATATATGTACCCAATGATATATATCTAGGAGAAGGGATAAAAACAGAGCATAACCATATAACTCGTAATGCTAGTGATGGTAATGCTGTAAATGGAGTACTATTGTATGGTATAAACTCTTCTGGTAAATCTTCACTAATGAAAAGTATAGGTCTATCTGTAATATTAGCTCAAGCTGGTTTTTTTGTTCCTGCTGTAGAGATGAAGTTTAGTATGTATGATAAGTTATTTACTAGAATTGTATCAAAAGATAATCTATATAAAGGGTTATCTACTTTTTCTGTGGAGATGATGGAGCTTAAAAATATATTTAATAGAGCAGGAACAAATAGCTTGATTTTAGGAGATGAGATTTCACAAGGAACAGAGACTGAATCAGGTTTAGCCATAGTATCAGGAGCTATACTAAAACTACTAGATATTGATGCTCATTTTATATTTGCAACCCATTTGCACCAACTCAAAAATATAGAACAGCTACAAAATATCAAAGAGCTTATATTTTTGCATTTAGGGGTTAAATATGATGAGAGTAGTGATAGACTAATATATAATAGAGAGTTACAACTTGGTATGGGTAGTTCACTCTATGGATTAGAGTTTGCCAAGTCTCTACATATGGATGAGTTTTTTTTGAAAAATGCTTATACTATCAGAGAGTCAATTATAGGTAATAAATCTGAACTCAAAACATTAAAACAGAAAAAAAGAAGTAGATACAACAAAAATCTATATCTAACCAAATGTGCATTGTGTGATGAGGTAGTAGAGGATATTCACCATATAATCCCTCAAAAAATGGCAAATAGTAGTGGCAAGATTGGAACTATGGACAAAAACCATAAATACAACCTAATTCCTTTATGTAAAAGACATCATAATATGGTACATGAGGGCAAGATACAGATTACTGGGTTCGTAATGACTGATGAAGGGGTTAAGCTACATTATAGTGAGCAATAACAAGAGTAATATAACTACTCTTGTTCTGCTTCAGAATAAGCTCCAATAGAAGTCAATCTATTATATCTCTGATTTAACATCTCTTCTATAGATAACTCTTTAAGCTCTTTTATATTTTTCAAAAAATAATCTTTTACAACTTCGGCTGATATTTTTTTATCTCTATGAGCTCCAATTAATGGTTCATCTAATACATCATCAATCAAACCATGTTCTAGTAAAGAATTAGGCGTAATTTTAAGTGCATTACTAGCCTGTTCTACTTTTTTAGGGTCATTCCATAAAATAGCTGCACACCCTTCTGGTGAAATTACTGCAAAGACTGAATAACGCATCATTGCTAGTTTATCAGATACTCCAATAGCCAATGCACCACCACTACCACCTTCTCCAATTACTATTGAAATCATAGGTACTTTGATATTGGTAAATTCAAAAAGATTTTTGGCAATGGCTTCACTTTGACCTCTCTCTTCTGCTCCAAGCCCTGGATATGCACCTGGGGTGTCTATTAGAAATAGTACAGGGATATTAAACTTTTCAGCAAGTCTTACAGCTCTAAGTGCTTTTCTATACCCTTCAGGGTTTGGCATACCAAAATTTCTTCTAAGTTTATGTTTAGTTCCTCTACCCTTTTGTTCACCAATAACCATAGTCTTTTGACCATCTATATAACCCATATAACATAATATCGCTGGGTCATCACGGAAAGCTCTATCCCCATGAATTTCATACGCATCTTCTAGTATGAAACGGATATAATCCAACGCATAAGGACGGTCTGGGTGTCTTGCTAGTTGTAGCTTTTGATAATCACTTAAAGAGCCAAAAGTTTTAGTAATCTCTTTATCTAAATCTTTTTGAAATGATTCCAAAGCAAACTTATCATCTCTTGCTCTAGCAGAATCAATATCTTGTTGAATTTGCTCTATTTTTTTTTCAAACTCTAGGTATGTTGCCATATAACGACCTTATATTTTTTTGAAGATTACAACTCCATTTGTTCCACCAAACCCAAATGAGTTACTCATTACAACATTTAGCTCGGCATCTCTTGCAACATTAGGGACATAATCCAAATCACAATTTTCATCAGGTGTAGTGTAATTAATAGTTGGTGGTAATTTACCATCACGCATTGCCATAATAGATATAATTGCCTCAATCGCTCCAGCAGCTCCTAAACAGTGTCCGATTTGACCTTTGATAGAACTAACAGGTGGACAGTTATCTTTGCCACCAAATGCCTCTTTGATAGCCATTGTCTCATTTTTATCATTAGCAGGTGTACTAGTTCCATGTGCATTGATATAATCAACTTTTACATCACCTGCCATATTTAGAGCAGCCTTTATAGCTCGTAGAGGTCCATCCATTACAGGAGTAGTGATATGATTTGCATCACCACTCTCTCCAAATCCAATCACTTCAGCATATATTCTAGCTCCTCTTGCCATAGCACTCTCATACTCTTCTAGTACCAAAGCTCCTGCACCCTCACCCATAACAAATCCATTTCTATTAGCATCAAATGGTCTTGAAGACTCTGTTGGGTTGTCATTATTAGTACTAAGTGCCTTCATTGAAGCAAATCCACCAATACCTGCACCACATATAGCAGACTCTGCACCAATTACTAACATTTTATCAGCACCACCTAGCATAATAGTTTTGGTGGCTTCTGAAATAGCATGAGTTCCAGCAGCACAAGCTGTTACAGAAGATAAGTTTGGACCTTTGAGTTTATGTGCAATGGATACAAAACCACCCAACATATTAACCAAAGATGAAGGAATAAAAAATGGAGATATTCGTCTAGGACCTCTATTTTCACAAATAATAGAGTTTTTTTCTATATTTGGTAATCCACCAATACCTGAAGCAGATGATACACCAAATCTTTCATGGTCTATATTATCACCAAAATTAGCATCATCCATTGCCTCTTTTGCAGCTTTTAGACCTAATTGTATAAATCTATCAGCTTTTTTTACCTCTTTAGCATCCATAACTTCGCTTGGATCAAATCCAACAATCTCTCCTGCAATCTTGACAGAAAACTTCTCAATATCAAAAAGCTCAACTGTTTTGATACCACATTTACCATCCAAAATTGCAGAGAATGATGTCTCTTTGTCTTGTCCGACACTATTAATCATGCCTAGACCTGTTACTACTACTCTTTTCACACTATCTCCTGTTTTCTAAGATATATATCAAAATATATCATAATATATTCAAAAATATATCCAATAACCCCCAATTGGGGGGATTTACATAATATTTAAACTATGCTTGAATATTTTCAATAAATTTAATTGCATCTGCTACAGTTGTAATATTTTCAGCATCTTCATCAGGAATTTCAATATCGAACTTCTCTTCTAGTGCCATTACGAGTTCAACTACATCTAAACTATCTGCTCCAAGGTCTTCTACAAACTTAGATTCTTCTTTAACTTCATCGGGACTAACATTTAGTTGTTCTACAACTACCTCTTTTACTTCATCAAATAGTGCCATGACACTCTCCTAATCGTTTAAATTTATGCTCGTAAGTATAGCAAAAAAATTCTAAAATATAATTACTATTGGGAAAATTCTAATTTAATTATAGTAATTATAAATTATGACACATTTTTAGATATTTTTTTATAGATTTTTTACTTACATTATAATATAAATATAAAATTGCTCACACAAACAGCCCTCAAACTAATGAAAAATAGAGCTTTGTTACCTATCTGTT
>JANTFF010000055.1 GCA_024763575.1 Sulfurovum sp. | reverse complement strand
TCTGGAGATTTAGCAATGAATGGACGAATTACCTCTAATCGTGATGGTTCAATTGTGGGTGAGCTTAAAGCTATTAAAATGATGAGAAGTAAAGATTGGACTGTTTTTGTAGCTGGTCATGGACTAGACACAAGCAAAAATGCACTAAATGATGCAGAGAAATATTTTACCTTACTCCATAAAAGAATACTTAAAGCTATGGATGATGAAGTTGATGCTGAAGATATAACTAGCATAATTAAAATGGAAGAGTTCAAAGATAGAGCAATGTTCAAATCTCTAAATGCACAAAATATATCTGATGCCTATACAGAGATAGAGTTTGCAGAAGAGGAATAAGATAGACTATATGTTAAGATTTACTCTTTTAGTTATAACTATTTTGATTTTTGGATGTGCTTCTAATGATATTAAGAGTGATTTTAATATAGATAAACTCTCAATCCAAGCCAAAGATACAAACAAATCCATTATGATTTTTTTTCATAAAGACTATTGTGGATTTTGTGAAAAAATGGAAGAGAATATAGACTCCAAAAAGATACAAAAAGAGATAAAAAAAGATTTTTTACTATTACCTCTAAATATAGATGATGAAGAGATAGTATCTTATAAAGGGTTTAAAGGCAGTAACCATAAATTTGCAAAAGAGTTTGGTATAACTCTATATCCCACTCTAATTTTTATTGATGGAAATAACAAAGCTATATACTCAACTATAGGTTATAGAAAAAAAGAGGAATTATCCAATATATTAAAATATATTAGTAGCAAATCTTATAAAACTATAGATTTTGAGACTTTCAAAACCAATTTAGAGTTTGAAGAAGAGTAAAAGGAGAAACAGATGCAACAAGTAGGTGAAGTAATATCGCTATTTATATCAAATAAAGAGTTATCACAAAGAGAAAAAGTAAACTCTATTGAACTTGATACAAATGGTATAATAAATGATAAATTTTATGCTAAAGATAAAAATAGGTCTGTATTAATAACCTCTATAGATAGCTACAAAATGGCAAAAGATAAAAATATTGATTTAGAATATGGTCTATTGGGTGAGAATTTACTAATAGATTATAACCCCTACTCTCTCACTCCTAAAAGTCAACTATTGATAGGTGAAGTAGTTTTAGAGATAGTTCAAAACTGTACAATTTGTAAAAGTTTGACCAAAATAGATAATAAACTACCCAAACTGCTTAAAGATGATAGAGGTGTATTTGCCAAAGTTATTAAATCAGGTCTAATAAGCGATGGCGATAAGATTTATCTCAAAAAAGAGTTAGCTATTTCGTAGCTTTTCATACTCTTTGGGTATAAGATAATCTTCTGTTTTTAACGGCTCTGTAAATAGTCCCTTCTCAAATCCCAAACTATACAATTTATCCAAAGCTTTAAGCTGTAAAGATGATAATTCAACCGACTCATCAGAAGCATACATATCAAGATATTTAGTCAACATCTTATCAGAAATTCGTACAAGATTTTCATCTTCTAATCTTTTACATAACTCCTCTTTTTTACTATTGGCTACTTTGACCCCATCTATAAGTATATTCTCTATATCAATAGCACGATTGAGAGGAATAGAACGACGAATAGCCATACCACCTAAAGGCAAAGGAAGCCCCTGCCCTGCTAACTCAACCCATATATCCCATATCTCTTTTTCTACCTCCAAAGAGTCATCAAAATCTAAAATAGATTCATGAATAAGTACTCCTGCATCTACTTCCCCATTTACAACAGCCTTTTCTATCTCCAAAAAGTCCATATATACAGCTCTTGCATCAGGATAATATAGTCTAAATAGCATGGCATTTGTTGTATATTGTCCAGACAAAGCTACTTTGAAATTTCGTTTGAGCTGTTTATCTTTTCGTTTAATAAGTTTTGGTCCATATCCATCACCAAAACTAACAGCAGTTCTCAAAAGTGCATAATCATCTTTTATCAATGGATACATACCAAAACTAATAGCAGATACATCATAAGTACCTTTTAAAGCTTCTACATTTAGTGTCTCTATATCCAAACCTATATTGGTAAACTCATAATCTTTGGTATCAACCCAACCAAACTTTATTGCATAATACATAAATATATCATCTGCATCTGGTGAGTGGGCTAGTTCTATTTTTTTCATTAGTGAACCTATCTATTTATTTTGAGGTATTTTATCTAAAAAGAATTACAAACAAATAATATTACAATTTGACATATTTCTACTTATATTAGAAAAACTCTGCTAAAATATGCTTATTATTTTATATAAAGGATGTCAATAAAATGGACGCAAATAAACAAAAAGCTTTAGATATGGCACTAAAGCAGATAGATAAAACATTTGGTAAAGGTACAGTAGTAAGATTGGGTGATAAGGATATAGAACCTATTGAGTCTATTAGTACTGGTTCATTGGGATTAGATATGGCTTTAGGTATTGGGGGTGTACCTGTTGGTAGAATTATCGAAGTATATGGACCTGAAAGTTCTGGTAAAACAACTCTAGCTCTTCAAATTACAGCTTCGGCACAAGCTGACGGCAAAGTTTGTGCTTTTATAGATGCTGAACACGCTTTAGATGTACTATATGCCAAAAACTTGGGTGTAGATGTAGAAAATCTATTAGTATCTCAACCTGATTTTGGAGAACAAGCTTTGGATGTATTGGAAACTTTGGCTCGTTCTGGTGCTGTTGATGTAATTGTGATCGATTCTGTAGCTGCACTTACTCCAAAAGCAGAGATAGAGGGTGAAATGGGTGACCAACAAGTTGGGCTTCAAGCAAGACTTATGAGTAAAGCTTTGCGAAAACTTACAGGAGTATTACATAAAACAGAAACCACAGTTATATTTATAAACCAAATTCGTATGAAAATTGGGATGATGGGTTATGGTTGTTTTCATTATGATACAGTTGTAAATTTTGTAGATGGAAGAGCTATTCCTATTGGGGAAGTTGTAGATAAGAAAATTTCAGGTGATGTTTATTGTATAAATGAAGAGACTAAAAATATAGAAATAAAACCAATAGTCGATTGGCATGATAATGGAAAAGTAGAAAACAGAAGTGATTTTATACATATTCAGACAACATCTATAGATGGAAGAGGTCGTTTTGGATTTACATGTACTCCAAATCATAAAATTTTAACCAATAGTGGTTGGAAAGAGGCAAAAGAGCTAACTTTTTCTGATAAATTAGTATCAAAATACAGAGAAACTATCAATGGTAGCTATGGGGAGTTCTTACGAGGCATATTTATTGGAGATAGTAGATTAAATATTAGAGATAAAAATACAGCAAATCTAAGATTACAAGATAATGAAAATATAGAATATCTTAATTGGAAATAAGATAAATTAGAAAAATTTTTAAAATTTAATGAAATTAAAATAGATAGAGGTTATAGATATGATACAGAATTTACTTATGAATTTACAAAAATAAAAAAAGAGTTAGATGAGAGAAATCCTCTATATATGCTAGAAAAAGCATACTCTGCATTAAGTTTAGCTATTTGGTATATGGATGATGGACATTATGATGATAAAAATGGACACAATAGAGCCTCTATATCTATCAAAAGATTAAAAAATCAAAATGCTATTCTTGATAAAATAGTAGATATATTAAAAGAAAAAACAGAAATAGATGATATATCAATATTGTACGAAGAGGGTAAGATTATATTTACATCTCAAGGAACAGATAAATTAGCAAATATTATCGCTACTTTTATTCCTAAATCTATGCAATATAAACTTCCAGAAAATTTTAGAGATAGATATGTAGATTTTGAGCTTAATAATTCACCAAAAATAGTTACTGATTATGTAGATATAAAAGAGATTAGAGAAGCATCAGATAGACAAATGAGAAATAAACGAAAATTTGATATTTCAATAAAAGATAATAAAAACTATATGATAGGTGGTAGTAGAAATGGAGTTATTGTACATAATAGTCCCGAAACAACCACAGGAGGGAATGCTCTTAAATTTTATGCTTCAGTTCGAATAGATGTTAGACGAATTGCTACTCTAAAACAGGGTGATTCACAAATAGGAAATAGAGTTAAAGCAAAAGTAATTAAAAACAAAGTAGCACCTCCATTTAGACAAGCTGAATTTGATATTATGTTTGGAGAGGGTATTTCCAAAGAGGGTGAGATAGTCGATTATGGTGTCAAATTTGATATTATAGATAAATCAGGTGCTTGGTTTAGTTATGGTGAGGGAAAACTTGGTCAAGGAAAAGAGAATGTCAAAGCAAAACTAAAAGAAGATACTGCTCTTCGTGATGAGATAGAGGCTAAAATTAAAAAAGAGTTAGGACTTACTAATATGTTAACAATCGATAGTAAAGAGATAAAAGATAATGAATAGTTATAAACATTAAAAAATATGATATAATAGTAGTAAAATTTACAAAAGGATAACAGATGTCAACTTATCTACTATTAATACTATTTATATCACCTTTTATTATCGCCATTATGGCTATAAAACACAATGAAAAATTATCTGCAAAAGCTTTAGCTAAACAAGATAAAGAAGAGGCTCATATAGATGAAGAGATGGTTATACATCAAGCACTTGAAAGAGCAGGTGCACTGCCATCTCATCATGCACAAGAGGAGCATATAGCTAAAAAAAAGCGAAAACTTATATCTTTGGATTATGACAAGCTTTTCTATACTATAGGATATACAGTAATAGCTATAGAGATTTGGTATATATATAAAGCAATTGTAGCTTGGATTATCTAACTACTTACGACTATCCCAAAAAGATAAAAGTAAAATAATCCCAACACCCAAGTCTATCATAACATCAGCATAATTGAACACAGCAAAATTAAATCCACAATGCCATGCCACATAATCAACTACTCCTTCATGAATAAATCTATCATATAGATTACTAATAGCTCCACCTACGATTAAACCTATAGGAAAAGCATATTTTTTCAAATAACCCTCATAAAATACAAAATATATAATACCAATAACTAAAACACTCTGTATCCATTTAAGATTATCACCCAAAAATGCAAACATAGAAAAGGCTACACCCTTATTGTAGTGTAGCTCCAAATCTATACATGAGCCTTTTAGATAATAACCACCATCTACAAAAAGTATTTTGATATTTTGGTCTATTATTATAGTACCGATAGTTACTAATAAAAAAATAGTTATATATCTTGTCATTATACTAGTGCCTTTTTAAAGAAATCAACAGTTTTATCCATCATAGTTTTTAACTCTTCTGTATCTTTACCCTCTATCAGTATTCTCATTAGATTTTCAGTACCAGAGTATCTTACTAAATGACGCATTCCTTTGGATTCAATCTCATTAAATAGCTCTGCAACCCCTTCTATCTCATCTATTGGCTTTTTGAATGATATTTTAATATTATCTTGAGCTTGTGGATAGAGTTCAAAGATATCAAATGCTTCACTAGTTTTTCTTTTGCTATATATCATATATGCCAAGACCTGAAGAGAACTTAATATTCCATCACCTGTTTTTGCAAAATCAGAAAATATAACATGTCCACTCTGCTCTCCTCCAAAGTTAGAACCAATATCTTTCATAACTTCTAGTACATTTTTATCTCCTACATCACTTCTAACTAATGAAATACCATTAGATTGGAGATACTCTTCTAACCCTTGATTACTCATAACAGTAGCGACAACTTTATTTTCAATCAATAATCCCTCTCTTTTTAGATATATAGACAATGCACCTATTAGTTTATCTCCATCTATTACTTCACCATTTTCATCAACAACTACTATTCTATCAGCATCACCATCAAGAGCAATCCCAATGTGAGCATTAGTCTCAACAACCTTTTTAGATAGCTCACTAGGATGCATTGCACCACAATTAGTATTGATATTAAATCCA
>JANTFF010000054.1 GCA_024763575.1 Sulfurovum sp. | reverse complement strand
GCCTTCAAGACTATAAATCAGAAAGCCTTTCAAATTCAGACTCGTTGGAGTTTGCTAGTTAGGAAGCCTCTAGCTCTTTAGCTAGAGGTAGTTCACCTAGTTCCTTAAATATAAAAATATCAAGACATAAGTGGAAAAACCCTAACCCTAATGGATTTAAACCGAGCTGTCATAATCAACTCATCACACTCATCTCCAAAAATAGCATTAATTTTAGACTCTGAGTGGTGAAAAGTAGTAAATAGAGTTCTAGGTTTAATCTTATCCGTATATTTTACAGATAGAATAGAAGTCTCTCCATATTCAGTTTGAAGTTTGACTCTATCTCCAAATTTACCCTCATCTTCAATAGAAGCTAATATTATATCTTCATCATATTTGGTCAAAAGCTTTTTACTTCTTTTAGTTTGTGCAGAGTTATTATAGTGAGCTAAAGTTCTACCTGTAGTTAGATAAAAACCGTCTAAGCTATCTTTGTAAAAAGATTTATCTAATATCTCTTGAACCATACCTCTTGGTTCATACTGTTTATATACAAATTTACCCAATCCATCATCTGTTCTAAAATCTAGTAGATGAAGTACTGGTGTATCTTCATGATATATAGGCCACTGCATACCTCTTTTTCTATGTCTTGCTAATCTATAATATTTTGCTCCACTAAATCTTTGTGGGGCTACTTTGGTAACCTCTTCCCATACATCTTCACTATTAGTATAGTTGAAATCTCCTCCAAGTTTATTATCTATCATCTGCAATACCTCCCAATCATCAGGTAAATTAGACTCTACTAATGGTTGAGATAGGTGTAGTCTTCTCATTGCATTGATATATACACCTGTCTTCTCATAAGCACTTTTAACACCTATTATAATATCAGCTCTTGTGGCAATATCGGTCATAAATAGCTCTTGAACCATTATAAACTCTAGTTTTTCTAGTGCTTTATCTATTTTATTGATATTTGGGTGGATATGTGATATATCTTCACCCATATTTAGTAGTGCTTTTATTTTACCATCTATCATAGCATCAATTAGTTGTGGGGTCATAAGCCCTTCAACTTTGGGTTTTTGATAATCAGGTGCAAAATATGGCAGACAACCCATATCACAAGCCCCTTGGACATTATTTTGTCCACGCAAAGGCATAAGCCCTGCCCCTGTTTTACCTATATTCCCTGTCATAATAGCTAAATGAGTTATAGCCATAACAGCATAAGAGCCATCGAGATGTTCTGTAATTCCTAATCCCCAAAATATCATAGATTTTTTGACTGCATACTCTCTAGCTATATTTGGTATCATCTTAGCTAGATACTCATACCCCTCAATATCTTTGAAAAAGTTTGGATTGGCATATGGGTCATTTAGTATATGCTCTCTAAACTCATCAAATCCTTTAGTCCGATTAGCTACGAAGTTTTCATCATAAAGCTCTTCGTTTATAATTACAAATGCCATCATATTTAAAATAAGTAGATTTGCTTCATAAGGAATAATACAGTTGTGTTTGGCTAATTTTGCCAATCTAGTCTCTCGTACATCAATTACTACTAGATTATTCTCTTTTTTTGCCATATCAACTATACGATTAGCTACAATTGGGTGAGCTTCCATAGTATTAGAGCCAATTACAATCATAAATTCAGATTCATAAATATCATTATAAGGGTTAGTAGCAGCCCCCTCACCAATAGTAGCTCTCATACCTTTGAGTGATGGGGAGTGACAGACTCTAGCACAGTTGTCAACATGTGGACTATCCATACTCTCTCTACAAAATTTCTGAAAAGTATAAGCACTCTCACAATTTGTTCTTGCCCCTCCAATAGCACAAAAACTCTCTCCTCCATAAGTAGATTTGATTTGGGATAGTTTCATAGAAGCAATAGTAGTAGCAGTATCCAAATCACAAGTGAAAAAAGTATCATCAAACTCTTTAAGCTTTGAGTTTACTACCTCTTTTATATGAGGATTTTTATCTAAAAAAGTTTTACGGATACGAGGTTCTCTGACTCTATCATCAGCCTCTACAAAATCATATCCATACTTTCCTTTTATACATAGTTTACCTTGTGATACCACTCCATCTTTTTGGGCATAAATTTTAGTAATCTTGTTATCCTCAACTACACCTGTAATATCACAACCTACTCCACAGTAGGTACATACACTCTCTATCTCTTTTTGCTCTAGTTTTTTAGTCATCTTTTACCCTTGTGATTAATTAGGACAAAATTTATCCTATTTTTACTTAAAATACAACTCTTTTTTAAGTAAAGTTTGTTATTATCCAAAAAAACTATAAATAAAGGATTAATATGTTTAAAATTACAGTAGATAAAGAGTGTGGTTGTTTTAGAAAAAGCGACTTGGAAAACAATAAAAGTTTTGGTTCAAAAGATGATGCGTTAATTGAAGCTCAAAATATGGTAAACAGTATGAATAGTGATTTTTGTGGAAAACATGATTTTATACTAAGAGAAGATGGTGCAAACTTTAGTATCTCAATGGATGTACCACAACAACAGACTCATTCTGGATGTTGTGGTGGTGGACACTGTTCTTAATCTAGTTTGAACTTTTTTGTGGGTTTTTTAACCCACACTATTTGAAATTACCAAAAACTAGAGGAGCTTTTAAATCCAAACTCTTTACCTCTTTCATAACAGCTTGTAAATCATCAATTTTTTTACCACTTACACGAACCTCATCACCTTGAATAGATGGAGTTACTTTTCTCTTCATAGCTTTAATAGCTTTTACTATCTCTTTGGCTTCAGCTTTGTCAATAGTGTCAACAATTCTATATATAATCTTGGTATTTCCTCCACTAATTCCCTCTGTTTTGACCTCTTCTAGTGATTTACCTGCAATATTTCGTTTAATAAGTTTAGATATAACTATATCTTTGAGTGCATCTATCTTTTGTTCACTAGAGCTACTAAGACTTAGAGTTTTTGCTTTTTCATTTAAATCAATTTGGGCTACTACACCTTTGAAATCAAATCGTGTAGCTAACTCTTTTTGTGCCATAATAATAGCATTTTTCATCTCCATCATATCTAGTTTGGCTGTTATATCAAAATAGTGGTCTTTTGCCATTTTTGTTTCCTTACTTCTCTATTCTCATCATAGCAATATCGCCATGAACACAAGATAACTCTTTTAACTTTGATATAGCCTCTTGGATTTTAGCTTCTCTACATTTATGTGTAGTAAATAGTAGCTTAACACTACTCTCATTTCTATGAGCTTTTTGTAGCATTGACTCAATAGATATATCAAACTCACCTAAAGTTGTAGTGATTTTGGCTAATACTCCTGATTTATCATCAACTTCCATTCTAAGATAGTAGTTTGTAACTATATCTTCTATAGGCAGAAGTTGCAGTCCATCTTCTAAACCTCGTTTATATCCTAACATTGGAGCTTGGTTTCCTCGAACAATATCAATTATATCAGCTATAACAGCACTAGCAGTTGCGTCCCCTCCTGCTCCTGCTCCATAATACATAGTCTCTCCAACCATGTCACCTACAACAGATACAGCATTCATTACTCCATCTACTTTGGCTATCATACTATTTTGAGGTATCATAGTAGCATGAACTCTAAGCTCAACACCTGCCTCAACCTTTTTGGCAATTCCTAATAATTTAATCTCATATCCAAACTCTTTGGCAAAAGTTACATCTGTTTGAGTGATATTTTCTATACCCTCTATCAAAATATCTTCAGGTTTGGCATCTATTCCATAAGCGATACTTGCCAAAATCAAAAGTTTATGAGAGGCATCAAATCCACCTACATCAAATGTTGGGTCAGCTTCAGCGTATCCTAAATCTTGTGCCTCTTTTAAGATTTCATCATATTTTGCACCATCATTTATCATTTTGGTTAGCATATAGTTGGTTGTTCCATTCATAATACCTTGAATAGACTCGATATGATTAGCACTTAAACCATTTCTCAATGCACCAATAATAGGAATACCTCCAGCAGTACTTGCCTCATACATTAGAGGTATGTCTCCTGCTATTTGTTGGAGTTCATATCTATGATATGCTAATAGTGCTTTATTCGCAGTAACTACAGCTTTACCATTCTCCAAAGCTTGTTTAACTAATTTATATGGCTCTTCTACTCCACCCATTAATTCAACTACTATATCAATCTCTGGGTCATCTATTATATCTAAAGGATTATCGGATAGTTTTATATCTACACCTCTATCTTTAGATAGATTTTTGACTACTCCAGATTTAACAACTATTTTTTTACCTGCTCTAGCTTCAATAATATCTACATTGGTTTCCAAAATACTCGCAACACTCGCCCCCACTGTTCCAACACCTAGAATTCCAATTTTTATCATACTATTTTTGCTCCAATTCAACTTTTTTTAAAAACTTTTTAATATTTCGTGCTGCTTGTCTAATTCTATTTTCATTTTCAATTAAAGCAATCCGTACATAATCATCACCATATTTACCAAATCCAATTCCAGGGCTAACTGCTACCCCTGCTTCAACTAGTAATCTTTTGGAAAATTCCAAACTTCCCATATCTCGACAAACTTCAGGAATTTTACCCCAAATAAACATACTAGCATTTGGTTTACCCATTTTCCAACCTGCATTTTCAAATGCTTTTAACATTACATCTCGTCTCTTTTTATATAAAGGTATAATCTGTTCTTCAGGTACATATCCATGTTCATCAAGAGCTACTGTAGCTGCTACTTGAATAGGTGTAAACATACCATAATCTAACCAAGATTTTATACTCTGTAATGCACCAATTAGTTTTTTGTTACCTACCACAAAACCAACTCTCCAACCTGCCATATTGTATGACTTGGACATTGTATAAGCCTCTACTGCGACCTCTTTAGCTCCCTCTACTTCAAGAATAGATGGGGTTTTATATCCATCAAATGATATATCAGCATAAGCAATATCCGATATAATATAAAATCGTTTCTCTTTAGCAAGAGCTACAATTCTCTGATAAAATTCTGGTGTTACTGTAGCTGTTGTTGGATTATGAGGGAAATTTAGTACCAAAAATTTTGCTTTTGGAAGTGAATTATCTAGTGCCTCTGTCACATCTGCCAAAAATCTATCTTCGTCAACTTCAAATGTCTCTTCATCAAATATTAACTCCATCTTCTCAACATTTGCTCCAGCTAATATAAATGCTTGTGAGTGAATAGGATATGTAGGGTCTGGTACAATTGCTACATCACCAGGGTTTGAGATAGCTTGAACTAAATGAACATAACCCTCTTTACTTCCCATAGTTGCTACTACTTCTGTATTTGGATCTAACTCTACACCATATTTTCTTTTGTACCAGTTTGCCATGGCAAGTCGTAGTTTATATATACCTTTACTTGCACTATATCCATGAGTTTTATCTCGTTGGGCTGTTTCGCATAGTTTATCAATAATTGGTTGTGGTGTTCTAGCATCAGGATTACCCATAGAAAAATCTATAATATCCTGACCTTTGCGTCTAGCATCCATTTTCAAATCATTAATCTCTGCAAAAATATATTTTGGTAATCTATTTATCTTTTCAAATTGTATCTCTTCAAACATTATTTTTACCATATCCTTCCATGGTTGAATTTTCTAAACTCTTTTCTAGTTATCTCTT
Source organism: Sulfurovum sp. (assembly GCA_024763575.1). Classification (GTDB taxonomy): domain Bacteria; phylum Campylobacterota; class Campylobacteria; order Campylobacterales; family Sulfurovaceae; genus UBA1140. The sequence continues at coordinate 331 of JANTFF010000054.1, read as the reverse complement.
TAATCTCTTTACCATCTATATAAAAGTAGTGTCTTTTTCTATCTGCTATTGAGAGAGTTTTAACATCTGAAACAACATCCAAAAATCCATGACCTGTTGTTAAAATCCATTTTCCACCTTTTAAATCAAATGGAGTTGATTTATCTTTCATAAACTCTTTTTTCTTTCTTGTATCAATATTAATAAATCCATACCATAACATACCTCTTGTAGGATTGATTGTAACATTGGTAATAGTTTTATTTATATCAGCACTTTCGTCTACCTCTGTATTAGTGCTATCACTATCAATTACTTCAGCTACTACTTTTTTAGGCTCTTCAACTCCTGC
>JANTFF010000053.1 GCA_024763575.1 Sulfurovum sp. | reverse complement strand
TTATCAAAATTTCTAATAGTATCATCTAATCCACCAACAGCTCTAACAATAGGCAATGTACCATAAGCTAGAGAGTATATCTGATTGAGTCCACATGGTTCAAATAGACTTGGCATTAAAAACATATCACTACCTGCCTCTATTTTGTGAGCTAATTCATCACTATATCCAATATATGTTGCAAATTTGCTTGGGTATCGTTTGGCAATATCAGCAAAAAAACCTTCTGCCCACTTCTCACCACTTCCTAGTATTACAATCTGTATATCCAACTTTAATAATTCCCAAATAGATTGGGAAATAAGCTCTATACCCTTTTGAGTAGCAAAACGACCTACAAATCCAATTATAGGAACTTGACTATCTAATGGCAAATCAAATATAGTTTGTAAATCTTTTTTACATAACTGTTTATTATGAAGTGATTTGATACTATAGTGTTTGGCTATATATTTATCTTTTTGTGGACTCCACTCACTGTAATCTACTCCATTTAAAATTCCAAATAGAAGCTCTCTATTTTTTAGATAACTCTCTAATCCCCATCCAAATTCAGGTGTTGTAATCTCTTTGGCATAAGTAGGACTAACTGTATTAATCACATCACTTTGTGTTATTCCAGATTTGAGTAGATTAATTCCACCAAACTCTTCAAGGTTATCAGGAGTAAAACTCTCCCAACCAACTTCAGATATATCTATAATCTTTGTATCAAATTTTCCTTGATGTTGCATATTATGTATAGTTAAAACTGTAGCAGTTTTAGCAAATTGTTTGGTATATTGATATTTTGATTTTAGTAGTGTTGGCATAATTGCAGTATGCCAATCATTAACATGTAAAATATCCACTTGGAAATCTAATTTGATAGCTAGTTCAAATGATGCTTTGCTCAAAAAAACAAACCGTTCATCATTATCACTATAAGCAAATCCATTCTCATCACTATATAAATTGGCTCTACCAAAATAGTGTTCATAATCTATAAAATATATCTCTACACTACCCATTTTGGAACTATAAACTTCACATTCAAATATACCAAAACTTCCCATAGGTACACTCATAAGACCTAGAGAAGTTAGTTTAGTTTTATCGATACTATAATATCGTGGCATTACTACTTTAATATTATGACCCATTTTTTTTAGAGCCTTTGGCAATGCCGATGCTACATCTGCTAAACCACCACTTTTTGCATATCCTGCTACTTCACTTGCTACAAATAATATATTCATCTATTTCCTTTTTGTAATTATATCAAGTTTTTTAACCTATTAAAGATATAATCAAACTATATTTTAAACAAAAGGTATCCTTATGCAACTCACCCAAGAACAGATAGAGTCATTTGATAATAATGGTTTTTTAATTATAAGAGGTTTTGCTAATAGTTTGGAGTGTGAAGCTATTTTAGATATAGCAAAAATACATCTCAAATATAGAATTGAACCTATAGAGACAGAGATAGGCTATCATAATAAATCAAAAGAGTATCGCAAAAATGTCATAGACTATAGTAGTACGATAAAAGAGTCCTCCGTTAGGAGGCTAAGACAAGTCTATAGCCGTGATATAATATTCAAGAACTGGATGGAAAACAGAGAAATTCGTCCAGCTTTAGAGCAACTTCTAAATGACCAAGTGGTAATTACTACAGCTCATCATAACTCTATTATGACTAAAATGCCATATAGTAGTACAGAGACTAAATGGCATAGAGATAGGAGATATTGGCACTTTAGTGATAATAATCTACTTAGTGTATGGTTGGCTTTGGGAGAGGAGAATAGTGATAATGGAGTATTGGAGTTTATACCTGCTAGTCATAAAATGGATTTCAGTCCTGAACAGTTTGATGACAAAGAGTATTTCAGAGAAGATTGTGATAAAAATATGTCACTTATAGAAACAAAGACTTCAACTATACTAAAAAAGGGTGATATTGTTTTTTTTCACTCTCTGTTACTTCATAGAGCCAATGCAAATATAACAGATAAGCCCAAAATATCTTTTGTATATACTGTTAAAGGAGCTTCTACAAAAGCGTTAAAAGGTAGTAGGTCAATAGAGTATCCTGAAATTTACCTTGATAGGTCTTGACAATAAAGGAAAGTTAAGTTATAAATTCAATTAGTTTAACTAAACTGATGTATAATTACATCAAATAAATTTAAAAACAAAAGGATAAACAATATGGCAAAATATATTGAATTAACATCAGATAACTTTGATGCTACAGTAGCAGAGGGTGTAACAATGGTAGATTTTTGGGCTCCTTGGTGTGGACCTTGTAGAATGATTGCTCCAGTAGTAGAAGAGTTAGCAGAAGATTTTGATGGACAAGCAACAATTGCAAAAGTAAATACAGATGAGCAACAAGAACTTGCTGTTAAGTATGGTATCCGTTCAATTCCTGCTATTCTTTTCTTCAAAGATGGTGAAGTAGTTGACCAAATGGTTGGAGCTGCTGCAAAAGATGCATTTGCAAGTAAAATTAATGCTCAATTAGCATAATTAGATTAAACTTCTTAATTTTTTGTGGGCTTTTGCCCACACTACAAAATCATTATTAAAAGAGTAACTCTAATACTATTTTGATAAAAATTTACTCACAAGGAAATTATAAATGTTAGATTGTGCAATTATTGGTGGAGGTCCAGCAGGACTTACAGCAGGATTATATGCAACTCGTGGTGGACTTAAAAATGTTACTATGTTTGAGATGGGAATGCCAGGTGGGCAGATTACAAGTAGTAGTGAGATTGAAAACTATCCAGGATTTTTTGAACATGGTAAAACTGGAATGGATTTTATGGATACTTGGCAAGAGCAATGTTTTCATTTTGGTCTAAAACATGAGATGAAAAAGGTTGATAGGGTATCTAAAATTGACAACCACTTTATTATTACATTAGAAAGTGGAGAAGAGGTAAAAGCCAAAACAGCAATAGTATGTACAGGTAGTACCCCTAGAAGAGCAGGACTCAAAGGCGAAGATGAACTTTTCGGTAGAGGAGTTAGTACTTGTGCTACTTGTGATGGATTTTTTTATAAAAATAAGCCAGTAGCAGTGCTTGGTGGTGGAGATACAGCCCTAGAAGAGGCTCATTATTTATCAAATATATGTTCAGAAGTAAATCTAATACATAGAAGAGATAGTTTTAGAGCTTCTCCATCAACTGTAGAGAGAGTCAAAAAGATACCAAATATCAATCTAATTACTAATACAGTTGTAGAAGAGATATTAGGTGATACTATGGGTGTAACAGGGATTAAGCTCAAAAATATAAAAACTGATGAAATATCAGAACTTGAAGTACCTGGTATTTTTGTATTTGTGGGACACAATGTAAATAATGATGTTTTAAAAAATGAAGATGGTTCATTTATATGTGAAGTAAATGAACAAGGACAAGTAGTTGTAGATTTAAATATGAGAACTTCTGTAGATGGGCTATTTGTAGCAGGAGATATTCGTATAGATGCACCAAAGCAGGTTGTATCAGCAGCAGGTGATGGAGCAGTATCAGCACTGCAAGTTATTTCATACATTCAAGAACAAGTATAAACACTAAATTATACAAAACTTTGTATAATTCAATTAAAAATTTAGGATTTTAAAATGATAAAAGTTGGAATTGTAGGTAGTACAGGTAGAATGGGAGAGCATCTCATAAATAATGTACTACAAGATGAAGCATTAGAGTTAAGTGCATTACATGTATTTGATGAGCTAAAAACAGCTGTACCAGAGAGTGTTTTGATTACAAATAGTATGAAAGTTTTGCTAGAAAATTCTGATGTAGTTATAGATTTCTCTGCACCAGTTGCAACTCAAGATTTATGTGAAAATGCACTCAAAAATCCTACACCTTTAGTTATTGCTACAACAGGATTTACACCACATCAACAAAATCTATTAGTAGAAGTATCTAAAGAGATGCCTCTCTTATACTCATCTAATATGTCAGCAGGTATTGCTATACTCAAACAGTTGGTAGAACAGGTATCTGCAACTCTAAAAGATTTTGATATAGAGATAGTAGAACAGCACCATAGACATAAAGTCGATGCACCAAGTGGAACAGCCCTAACTTTGGGTGAATTTGCTGCTAAGGGTAGAGGTTTGGATTTGGATAAAGTACGAATTTCAGGTAGAGATGGACAAATTGGTGCTAGAACAAAAGATGAAATAGCAGTAATGGCACTAAGAGGTGGAGATATAGTAGGACGACACACTGTAGGATTTTATAATGATGGAGAGTTTTTGGAACTCAACCACACAGCTACAAGTAGAGAGACATTCTCAAAAGGAGCTATTCTAGCTTCTAAATGGATAGCAGATAAAGAGAGTGGCTTCTATACAATTAATGATGCTTTAGGAATATAATATGTGTGCAATTGTAGGAGTATATGGAGATGAAGAGGCGACAAAGATAGCATATTATGCACTTTTTTCAATGCAACATCGAGGTCAAGAGTCCACAGGAATATCATCAGCAGATGGAGAAAAAATTCGTCTAGTTAAAAAAAGAGGATTGGTTACAGATGTTTTTGATAAAGATACACTAAACCGACTCAATGGTTGCTGTGCTATTGGTCATAACCGTTACTCTACAGCAGGTGAAGACTCTATACTGGATGCTCAACCTGTATTTGCCAAATATAAACTAGGAGAAATCTCTGTAGCACATAATGGAAATCTAGTTAATAAATATGAGGTAAGAAATAGACTTATAAATAGAGGTGCAATTTTCCAAACTGGAATGGATACAGAAAATATAGTACATCTAATAGCCAAAAGCCAAGAGGATAAACTCAAAGATAGAATAAAAGATATGATAAAAAAGATTGAGGGTGCATACTGTTTGGCTATTCAGAGTAGAGGCAAGATGTTTGTTATTCGTGACCGTTTTGGTATTAGACCACTTAGTTTAGGACGACTTAAAAATGGTGGATGGATAGTTGCTAGTGAGACTTGTGCTTTGGATTTGGTGGGTGCTGAATTTATTAGAGATGTAAGACCTGGTGAGATGTTGACATTTTCTAAAGACAAAGAGCCAAAATCTGAACAGCTATTTGAACCCGATTATCACCCTTGTGCATTTGAGTATATCTATTTTGCAAGACCAGACTCTATAATTGATGGCAAAAATGTATATAATATGCGTCTAAAAATGGGAAAACAGTTAGCAAAAGAGAGACCTGCTGATATTGATTTAGTACTACCTGTTCCTGACTCTGGAGTAGCTGCTGCTAGAGGATTTGCCCAAGAGTTAGGCGTTCCTTTTGAGATGGGAATAGTGAGAAATCACTATGTAGGACGAACATTTATCGAACCAACCCAAGAGATAAGAGAGCTAAAAGTCAAACTCAAATTATCCCCTATCAAAGACCTAATAGCAGGTAAACGAATAGCTATCGTTGATGACTCATTAGTTAGAGGAACTACATCCAAACAGATTGTCAAAATGCTAAAAGATGCAGGTGCTACAGAGGTACATATGCGTATAGCAGCACCAGAGATTAAATATCCTTGTAGATATGGAATTGACACCCCTACCAAAGATGAGCTAATATCTACAAAACTTACTCCCGAAGAGATTGCAAAAAATATGGATGCGAAATCATTAGGATTTTTATCAATAGAGGGGCTAAAAGCATCATTAGGAGATGATAGAGAATACTCTTTGGTTAGTTTTGATGGAAACTATTTTGCTGGTGGTAGTGCCAATAGTCCTACTTGTGCAGTTGAAATTAATAGCAATAAACGCAAAAAAAATACTATTTAAAGAGTAAAAAAATACCAAATGTTAAGTATTATACAATAAAAAACATAGTATCATACTATTGTTCTATATAAATATAGTTAAATCATTAATACAAAGTTAGCGAAATCCAAGCCTTTGTGGGATTTACTTTAAATTTGAACAAAGATTACAAAGAGGTAGCTTGAACCTTATACACGACCATATTCTTGCGAATGTGGCGTATTAAATCAAGAG
>JANTFF010000052.1 GCA_024763575.1 Sulfurovum sp. | reverse complement strand
TAAAAAAGTATCTAAGCATAGATAGATTAAGAGTCTTACCAAAACGGCGTGGTCTTGGCAAAAGGGTTACTTGTGCATTTGAGTTTATTAGCTCATGTATTAGCATTGATTTATCTATAAAATAGTTATCTTCTTCTATTACTTGTTTGAAATCGCTTATACCTATTGGTAGTCTTTTCATATTTGACTCATTTTTGATTTGATTATAACATATTTGAGTATTAAAAAGATAATTCATATCTAAAATAATAACTATCTTCTATCCTACTAAATATATCACCATAATAGAACAAAGCACCTAATGAGAATGAGTTATAATCATTGAGTGTATATGTTAACTTAGGACTTAAAAGATGCAGAGTCTATATAATCTTGACCATAATAGTTTAGCCCATCACCAATAAATGAAGCAAAGAAGTTATTATAGCTATAATCTTGTTTAACTCTTAGTCTATTATAGTTATAGATAGTATCTTTTTGTGAAATAGTAAAGTTACTATTTTATATTTGAGTATCTGTTTGGGCAGATATTTGATATGATAGAAGTAAAAGAATAATTATTTTGTTTATCATTTATTGTGATATAGTGGGAGCAAAAGCCTTAGTACTAACTCTTACACTCTCTCCTACTTTTAGATTTTTCGCCTCATATTCTGAGATTACCACTTCAACTAGTTGTTGACCTATAGCTACAATAGCTACAAAGATAACATCTATCTGAATAATCTCCAAAAGCTCCCCCTCAAAAGAGAATTTCTGTGAACCAGATGTTTGTAATAGTACCTCTTTGGGTGTTCCATCATTTACAATCTGACCTAACTCCAAAACCACTACACGAGAAGCCAATCTATAAATCTCACTAGGGTCATGACTAACCATAATAGTGGTAGTGCCAAACTCTTTATGAAGGAGAAGTATCTCATTTTGTAATTTGGTACGCATAGCAGGGTCAAGGGCAGATAGAGGTTCATCCATCAAAAGTAGTTTAGGTCTATTCATCATAGCTCGACATAAACTTACTCGCTGTTTTTGACCTCCACTTAGACTATTTGGTAATCTTTTTGCTAGTTGTGATAGTTCGGTAATTTCAAGTAGTCGTTTAACTAACTGCTTATCTTTTTTGACAAAAAGCAGATTCTCTTCTACACTCATATTTGGAAATAGTGCATAATCTTGAAATATAAAGCCAATCTTGCGTTTTTGAGGAGCTAATGATTTTTTGTTATCTAGCCAAATATCATTACCAATCTGTATCGTGCCTTTAGCCTCTTCAAGCCCTGCTAATATTCGTAGTAGCGTAGTCTTACCACTACCACTTTGACCTGCTAAAGCGATAAAGTCTCCCTCTTTTATTTGTAGATTAATAGTTAAATCCATCTCTCCACTTGCACCATGTAGTGTTTTGTTTATATCAACTTTTATCATAGATATTTCCTCTGTTTATGGTTAAAAATATAAACTCCAAGTAGTACCAAAAAGCTAATACCAACCATAATAGCACTATAGATATGAGCTGTAGAGTAGTCCATAATCTCAACTAATTCATATATAGCTACAGAGGCTACTTTAGTCTCATTTGGAATACTTCCACCAACCATCAAAACCACTCCAAATTCTCCTACAGTATGAGCAAAAGTAATAATAATAGCTGTAATAAGTGATGGTTTGATATTGGGTAATGCGACTTTTACTATTGTCTCTATTTTACCCTTTCCACTAATATAACTAGCTTCTAACATATTTTTATTTAGCCCCTCAAATCCACTCTGTAAGGGTTGAACCATAAAAGGTAAAGAGTAGAAACAACTAGCAATAACTAACCCTATAAAAGTAAAAGCTAAATCAACCTTGGCAAAAATAATAAGAATATAAAAACCCAATACCGATGGAGGTAAAACTATAGGTAGAGATGTAACTGCTTCTAAATATGGTTTAATTTTTGATTTAGTTTGAGATAAATACCATGACAAGGGTAGGCTTATTATCAAAAGTATAATCGTTGTAGCCCCTGCTAGTTTAAATGATAATATAAATGGGGTTAGGTCTAGGGTTTGAGGCATACTATTTTTTCTCCACAAATTGAAATATCACTACCCTGAATTAAAATTACTACCTCATCACTTACTCTTAATCCCATTTTCAAAGAAGAGTCCAACATAATTATACTCTCTAATCCAAACCCCTCAATATCAACTCTAACACTACTTAATAGTTTACCATTATTGAGGTGTGTTATTTTGGCTTTTAGCTGATTAGTATAACTTAATATCCCATTGCAGTTTTTTGCTATAGCAATATCTGTTGATTTTACACTTAGTGTTACAACACTACCCACTTTTAGATTTGGATTTAATTCCAAAGTTAATATCCGAATATGCTGTTTCCCACAAGATAAAGTAAGTAGATTTAGATTGTCAATATTTTCTATTTGTCTAATTGTAGCTTTTAGTTGGTTCACGGTATTATATATCCAAATTTTTCAAATATTTTTGAAGCTTTTTTACTAAAAATAAAACTATAAAATGCAGATACCCCTTTACTCTTCTCTCCAGCTTTAAGTATAACTATACCTTGGTCAATAGGTGTATAGAGTTTTGGGTTAACATCAGCCCAATTTTCACCTTTTTTGAAATGTGCCATATATGGGCTATATAGTGAAGATTTGGCAATAAATCCTATATCAGTAGCCCTCATAGTATAGGTAACTGTTTGAGATATAGACTCTCCATATATAAATTTACTTTTAATATCATTATAAAGCTTTGCATTTTTCAAAGCCTCTGCTGTAGCTATTCCATACGGTGCTGTTTTTGGATTGGCAACAGCTATTTTTTTGATACTATTATCTTTTACTAACTCAATACCTTTGGAAAAATCTCTTTTTGTTCTACTTAGATATGCTAATGAACCTTGTGCATAGACAAGAGGTCTAGTTACTGCAAATCCCTCTTTATATAGTGTTTGAGGATATAGCATATTTGCACCCATAAGTATTTGGTATGGAGCTTTGTTTTTAATCTGTGCTGTTAGTTTCCCCGTACTCCCTAGTGTTACTTCTACTTTAGTATTTGGGTAGAGTTTGTTAAACTCTTTTTTTAAATCATTTATAGCATAACTTACATTGGCTGCTACAGCTACTTTTATAGTCTCACTCATACCAAAACTACTTAATAGTATCATAAGTAATATTTTTAATCTCATCTCTTTCCTTTATATATATAATTCAAATCATACTAATTAAATATTTTGTACCAACTTAATAATCTTACCATCATTCATCCAAATAGTCCGTCGTACACTCTCTTTGACTAAATTATCATGAGAGGCAAACAGTAGGTTCATCTGCTAATATTATTTTTGGTTTAGAAGCTACGGCTCTAGCTACTGCTACTCTTTGTTGTTGTCCTCCACTAAGTTTATTAGGTAATGATTTTAATCTATGGTCTATTTCTAATATTTGGGCTACTTCTAATATGTTAGCAATACTCTTCATTTTATACCCTTTTTTTGTTTATGATAGTACTTTACAGCTTAAAAACTAATAATTTTAGTTTAAAATAGATAAACTTAGTATGATGTAAAAAAACAATTTTAAGGGGAATTTTAATGCAAACACTATTTTTTGTGGGATTGATTATGGTTTTAGGCTCTTTTATGAAATTTATAAGTCATAGAGCTAAGATATTAAATGTAGTTGGGTATCTTATTTTAGGTCTTATTATTGGACCTGAAGTTTTAAATATTGTACCTCAACATTTTATAGATGAAACCCATATAATTACTGATTTATCACTATCTCTCATTTCTGTTTTGGTTGGGGCAAATTTAAGATACAATATACTCAAAGAGGTATGGAAACAGATAGTTATAATTTCTATATTTGAGGCTATATTTACTTTTGTATTTATCAGTAGTATATTTTATCTACTATTTGATTTTTTGGAGTTTGGATTTGTCCATAATTATAGGTTAATTATATCTGTTATCTTTGGTGGGTTAGCAAGTGCTACAGCTCCTGCTACTATCTTAGCTGTTATACATGAACTAAAAGTAAAAGGGAAGTTTAGCTCTTTTTTATTAGGAGTAGTGGCAACTGATAATGCCATAGCACTTATACTTTTTAGTTTTATATTAATAATAACTAGTTCTATTATGTACTCAGGAAGTTGTGCTTATAGTACAGTTTTTATGATTATTCCTACTATATTCCTTACTATAGGTGTGGGTGTTATGGGTGCTATGATTTCTGAGATTATTGATAGAATATTCAAACCACAGAGTAATATCAAAACAACTTCTACTTTAGGAATGATATTTTTAGTGTATAGTCTTAGTCAACATTGGGGATTAGAACCACTACTTGCTTCTCTTGTTATGGGTATAGTTATGTCAAATCTATCAGATGAGTTCTATTTGGTCAAAAAAGAGTTTGATTATCATCTCAAAGATATTATATTTTTACTCTTTTTTACTATCTCTTCTATGCATCTAAATATCTCTTTTCTTTTATCTATGCCTTTTGTCATTATACTCTATATTACATTTAGAATTTTAGGAAAGATTATAGGTGTATGGACAGGTGGTAAAGTATCAGGAGCAGATAAACATGTACAAAACTATTTAGGTATAGCTCTATTCCCACAAGCAGGTATTGCTATAGGTCTATCTCTATCTCTCCAAAATGAAGCAGGGTTTGAGGTTATTGCTCCTATTATTTTGAATGTAATTATCGCAACTACTCTAGTACATGAGCTTATAGGTCCTATGCTAACTAAATATGTTTTAAAAAAGTCTTGTGAATGTAATATAGATAAATAATTATTTATCTATATCATCAAAATCAGACCTTCTTTTTTCTAACTCTTGTCTATATTTTTTATAGTCACCAAAATCGAAAAACTTATCATATCGTGAATGGTTTTCTTTAAGTGGATGTGAGTGTTTAATCGGACACCAAAACTGTTCTGTTCTAGCTGATATTTCTCGTACATAGGCGATAACACCATTGAAATATTCGCAATATAGACAGTTAATTCTCTCTACTTTATCCAAATAAAATAGATTATATCTATCAATAATTACATAATCACTTCGTTTGACTTTTGGGATTTTATAAATAGGGAAACATACTATTTGATAGATAGTTACAAAGATGTCAGCTATTATTGCAGGGATAATCATCGCCCATATAAAAGGAATTGTCAAAATAACTAAAAATGAAAAAGAAGATAGATATTTCAAAGAGCTTATAAGCATAGATTTACCATCTGTTATAACATCTTGTTGAAATTTTATTTTTTTGTTTTTAATCTCATAAAAAAACTCTTTTTGTTTTTTTTGGAACTCTTCTAATAACTCATCTTCAAGTTTTTTTATCTGTTCTACTATCTCATCTGCTCTATTTTTCATATTTTACCTTATAAATAATTTGTTTTTGTGGTATAATAATAACATACCTTTTTAAATTAGGAGGTTATATAAAATGGAAAAAAAGATATTGTTGGAGATAGCCAGAGGGGCTATTGTTAGTAAGTTTAATCATAAAATTATAGACAAAGAGAAGATACTAAAAGCTTATCCAGAGTTAGCCCAACAGGGGGCTGTTTTTGTAACTCTAAAAAAGAGTGCTAATCTAAGAGGATGTATTGGCTCTTTGATTGCTCATCGTTCACTACTTGATGATATTATATCTAATGCTAGGTCATCAGCATTTGGTGACCCAAGGTTTCCACCACTAAAAGAGAGTGAGTTATCAGAGATAAAAATAGAGGTCTCTTTATTATCCCCTTATAAAGAGTTGATTTATACAGACAAAGAAGATTTAAAGAAAAAACTTAGAGTTAATAAAGATGGAGTAATCTTAAAATTGGGTTCTAATCAAGCAACATTTTTACCACAAGTTTGGGAAGATATTCCTGATTTTGACTCTTTTTTTGTTCATCTATGTAACAAGGCTGGTTTACCTTTAAACTGTTTAGACCATCATCCTACTATATATACCTATCAAGTAGAGAAGATAGAGGAGTATGTACTCTAT